>NZ_BJWY01000001.1 GCF_007990715.1 Nocardia seriolae NBRC 15557
AGTACTAAGGGTCGCGGCGGCCCGGGGCGCACCGAACGCCGGTCCGAGGCCTATCTGGTAGACGGACCGGTTCATTTCATTTCGTGTTCGCCGCGCCGTGACCTACGTCGTACCCAGCGGTTGTTAGCTGACACTCATGACCGACCGTGAGGATCCCCACAGCTCAGATTCCCCGGACAACCCGGCCACCGCGGCCACGAACTCCCCCGAAACCGGGCGCGGCCTGAGCCGCCGCCGACTCTTCGGGGCCTCCGCCATCGCCGGCATCGCCGGGCTCGCGGTCGGTGCGGGCGGTGCGGTGGCACTGCGCGGCAACGGCTCCGACGGCTCCGCCGCCTGGCCGCGCTCGGCCGAACTGGTGACCACCCCGGATCGGGCTGCCGCGCCACGCGTTTCGGGCCTGCACCTGCAATTCGGGGCCGACGCGGCGCGCGAGGTGGTGGTCACCTGGCACACCACCGGCTCGGTCGCCAAACCCACCGTGCGCTACGGCACCGCCGACTCCGGCTTCGGCACCAGCGTGCAGGCGCAGACCCGCACCTACCGGGATGCCAAGTCCGGCATCGAGATCCAGGCCCACCACGCCCGGATCACCGGCCTGTCCCCCGACACCGACTACGTCTACGCCGCCGGGCACGACGGCGCGCCACCCGAACTCGGCACCATTCGCACCGCGCCCGCGGGTCGCGCCAGGTTCCGCTTCACCAGCTTCGGCGATCAGGGCACGCCCACGGTGGGCAAGATCGTCGACGGCAAGGCGGTCAACGACAATCTCGGCTCCCAGTACGCCGGCGACGTCACCTCGGCCGTGGAATCGCTGGCCCCGCTGTTCAACCTGGTCAACGGCGACCTCTGCTACGCCAATATCGCCACCGACCGCATCCGCACCTGGAACGACTGGTGGGCCAACAACTCCCGCTCGGCCCGCTACCGACCCTGGATGCCCGCGCCGGGCAATCACGAGAACGAACTCGGCAACGGGCCGATCGGATTCGAGGCGTTCCAAACCTATTTCACCGTTCCCGACGCCGGGGCCGAGGACCATGCCAAGGGGCTCTGGTACTCCTTCACCGTCGGCGGCATGCGCGTCATCGCGGTCGCCAATGACGACATCTGCCTGCAGGACGGCGGCAACAGCTACGTCAAGGGGTATTCCGGCGGGGCCCAGAAGCGGTGGCTGGAAGGTGAACTCGCCAAGGCCCGCGCCGACCGGGGCATCGACTGGGTGGTGGTGTTCATGCACCAGGTCGCCATCTCCTCGGCCGACAAGTTCAACGGCGCGGACCTGGGCATCCGGCAGGACTGGCTGCCGCTGTTCGACAGGTACCAGGTCGATCTGGTGCTGTGCGGGCACGAACACCATTACGAGCGTTCGCATCCCGTGCGCGGGGTCACCGGATCCGAGACGCTCACGCCCAAACCCGTCGACACCCGCAAGGACGTGGTGGACACCTCCAAGGGCACCGTGCACCTGGTGATCGGCGGGGGCGGCACCTCCGCGCCGTCCAATCAGCTGTTCTTCCCCGGCGACAAGTGCCGGGTCATCACCGCGGTCGGTGACAAGGATCCGGCGACCGGGAAGAAGACGCCGGTGTACGTGCTGGAGGACGCGCCCTGGTCGGCGTTCAAGGATGCCGAACACCCTTACGGCTTCTGCGCTTTCGACGTTGATCCGGGGCAGCCGGGCGGGAACACCACCATCACCGGCACCTACTACGCCCTCACCGGGCCGACCAGCGAGCTGAAGGCGGTCGATACCTTCACGCTGACCCGCCCGCGTACCGATCGCTGATCCGGCGCGCCCTAGGGTGGGCGGGTGACGGACGGACGGGACAAACCGAGCTGGCGGGCGGAGATCCTCGCGCGGCGCAAGGCGCTGCCCGCCGAGGTCCGGGCGCGGGAGGCGGCCGCCCTGGCCGCTGCCGCCGCGGGTCTCGGCGGCCCCTCCGCGAATCCCGGTGGCGATGTGGTGTGCGCCTACGTGCCCGTCGGCGGGGAGCCCGGATCGCTCGCCATGCTGGACGCGCTGCGGGCCGCCGGTTTCCGGGTGCTGCTTCCCCTGACCGGCGAGCCCGGCCCGCTGGAGTGGGCCGAGTACACCGGACCGGAAGGCTTGCGGCGCGGCCGATTCGGACTCCGGGAACCCGAAGGCGCGCCGGTCGCGAATGGGATCGCAATGGCGGCGACCATTCTGGTTCCGGCATTGGCGGTTGATTGCCGGGGAGTCAGATTGGGGCGCGGCGCGGGTTATTACGATCGCAGTCTGGACGCCGCTCGCGCCGATGCCCGATTGATCGCGGTGGTGCGCGACGACGAACTCGTGCGGCGTTTGCCGGAGGAGTCCCACGACCATCGAATGGGGTGGGCGCTGACCCCGTTCGGCGGACTCCGGCGGCTGGAAGATCACATCGGGAATTGACACCCGATTGGCAGCGTTGGCACTGCCAGCTGTAGAGTGCTAATTCGACGAAGAGCGTGGAGGTTACCCGATGCCTACTTACTCGTATGCATGCACCGAGTGCGACAACAAGTTCGACATCGTGCAGTCCTTCTCCGATGACGCACTGACCACCTGCGACCGCTGCAACGGCAAGCTGCGCAAGCTGTTCAACTCGGTCGGCATCGTCTTCAAGGGCAGCGGGTTCTACCGCACCGACAGCCGCAACGGCTCCACCTCCTCCGAGCCCGCCAAGCCGTCGACCAGCTCCGAGAGCGTCTCCGGCGCGGCCGCGCCGAACTCCTCCACCAGCACGCCCGCCGCCTCGACCAGCGGCTCGGGCACCTCCGCCGCCTGATCCGAGCTTTTCCACAGGCTCCTTCGTTATCCACAGCCCGGGTCCCGCCCGGGCGTGTTGCTGTCCGGACGGCCCTACGCTGCCCGCATGACGCGACCGCACCGAGCATTCCTGCAGGAGTTCCGTAGCCACCTGGACCGAGTGGACACGGTGCTACTGCGCCGGGCCGGGGCGGTCGCGCTGCTCGTGCTGGCGGCCCTGCTGGCGCTGCGCCCCGATCCCGCCGCCGGGCGCACCGAGGTCCTGGTCGCCGCGCGCGACCTGCCGCCCGGCCAGGTGCTGGGCGAGGGCGATCTGCACCGCGCGCCACGCGAGACGGCCACGCTGCCCGCGGGCGCGGTGCGCGACGCCGGGACACTGCGTGGCGCCACCCTGGCGGGCGCGCTGGCGGCCGGGGAGATCGTCACCGAACTGCGGGTGGTCGGGCCGCGCCTGGCCGCGGTGGCGGCGCACGAGCCCGACGCGCGCATCGTGCCGATTCGCCTGGCGGACAACGCCGTTGCCGAGATCCTGCGGGCCGGGGACCGGGTGGACGTGGTGGCGGGCGAGGACACCGGGCAGCACGGCCGCCCGGCGCGGCTATTGGCCGCCGACGCGGCCGTGGTGCTGGTGTCGGGCGCCGAGAACGGGCCGGGCACCGGGAACGCGCGCGGCCGCACCGAACGGGTGGTGCTGGTGGCATTGGATTCGCGGCGCGCCACCGCGGTGGCCGCAGCCTCTTTGCACAGCGCACTCACCGTCGTGTTCCACTGAACCGGCAGGCCGGTGAACTAGCATCGCCGGGTACCCCCATAACTCTGCGTTCGATCCCTCAGGTAGAGGAGTTTCGGCAATGCTCAAGGGTTTCAAGGATTTTCTGCTGCGCGGCAATGTCGTCGACCTGGCCGTGGCCGTGGTCATGGGCACCGCCTTCGTCGCCATCGTCACCGCGTTCAGCGACGGCGTCATCAATCCATTGCTCGCGGTCTTCGGCGGCAGCAATCAGCTCGGCCTGGGCTTCCAGCTGGTGGCCGACAAGCCCGCCACCTTCGTGGCCATCGGGCCGATCATCACCGCCGCCGTCAACTTCGTGATCATCGCGGCGCTGCTGTACTTCGTCATCGTGATACCGGCCAAGAAGGCCCAGGACCGCTGGGGCGACAAGGATGACGCCGCGCTCTCGGATAACGAACTGCTGCACCAGATCCGGGATCTGCTAGCCGAACGCGGCGCGGGCGGAAAACACGAGAACTGAAGCACCGGAACAGCAAACGGGCCCGGTGCGAAAAGCACCGGGCCCGTTGGTATTACGCTGTCGCGCCAGGAGGTCGCGTCAGATCAGCCGAGGCTGAAGGGCTGGCCCCACAGGGTGACCCAGCTGATCACGTTGTCGGTCTCGACCTCGACGCTCACGAAGGAGCGCGCCTGGGCGTAACCGCCACAGCCGTTCAGGCCGATGGTCTCGTCGGACCAGGTGACCGAACCGTCGGTGCCACTGAACTTGTTGCGGACCTTGTGGACTTCCCGACCGAAGTCGTCGGCCATTTCCTCATCGAGGATGTAGAACGACTTGGCCTGGCCCGGCCCAAGTGTCAGGTTGGCACCGGTAGTGGCACTGGCCTTCGGGGTGGCATTGTTGCCCGAGCTCCAGTCGGCACCCACGGTACCGCCGCCACTGACGCCGCCACCGTCGATGGTGACCTGGCAGCCGACCACGTAGCCCGGGAAGATCTTGCCACCGGTGGCGGTGCTGTCACCGGAGATGTGGACCTGCGCCGACGCCGAGACCCAGGCGTTGCGGTGCACCGGGGTGGCACCCATCGACGGGCTGATGTTGGCGGACTCGCCGACCAGCTTCACCGTGACAACGGTGCCGTCGGAGAGGGTCTGGGTGATTTCGCCGCCCGGCAGCGGCACGAAGGTGTCGGCATTGGCCGCACCGGTGGAGAACAGGCCAAGAGCGGCGGTGGCAACGGCACCGACACCGGCCGCCCGCGCCACAGTCTTACGGATGTTCATTTCTGGATGTCCCTCAGGGTTGAATTCGCTTACGCGAGAAAGGATTTGGCGGGCGGAGACCACTCAGCCGATGCTGAACGGCTGACCGTAAAGGGTGGTCTTGGAGTAGTGGTCGCCAATGATCTCGACGACGGTGTACGCACGCGCCTGGGCATAACCCGCGCAACCCTGGATCTGGATCTCGGCATCCCGGTACTCGACCGAGTAGGTGCCCGCCTTCGGGACATCCTTCGAGTCGATCTGCACGAACGCCACCTGGCCGGGGCCGAGGTTGACGCCGATCGAACCGCCGAGCGAACCGTCGGTCAGCGAAATGCTGCCGGAGACGCCGGCCGAGATGGCGTCCTCACCGATGGAGATCTGGCAGCCGACGATGTAGCCGGTGTTGATCTGCGAAATGCCATGGGTGGACGAGTTATTGGTGCCTGCGCCGCCGGCCGCGCCGTTGTTCGGCCCGGCGGTGCCTTCCGGCGTGTCGGTGATCACCGCGGAGGCGGCGCCGCTGACCCACACCACACGGCCGGCACCGTTGGCGGAGAGCGACGGCGACACGATGGCGTGTTCGCCCGTACGGGTGATAGTGACGGTGCCCGCCGGGTTCACCTTCTGGCCGTCCGGCAACGGCACAAAGGTATCGGCGTTCGCGGCACCAGTGGACATAAGGCCGATGGCCACGGCCGCGGCCGCGCCGATGCCCGCAAAACGGGCCGCGGTGCGCAGACCGTGGGTGCGGTTCTCGCTCATACTTCCCCTCATCAGGTTCTTGCGGTCAACCTCGACCACCGAGGTTGAAATGGGACTCTTGCGAATCCCGGTTGAGTTTGTCGCCACATTGTTGCCACTGTGTTACTGCTAACAAATTCTTTTCGCGTAGCGACGCAGGGCACTTTACATCACACCTGTGGGCTTTGAGACGTGAGCGAACAGGATCGGTCACTCGCCGACACAAACCCGCAGGTATGTCGAGAAAGTCATACATAGCAAAAGGGGCCCGGTGCTAATCGCACCGGGCCCCTTGGGTTTCCGCTGAGCGGAAACTGGATCAGCCGAGACTGAAGGGCTGACCCCACAGCGTGTAGGAGCTGATGGCGTGGTCGGTCTCGACCTGGACCGCCACGAACGAGCGGGCCTGGGCGTAGCCGCCGCAGCCGTTCAGGTTGATGGTCTCGTCGGACCAGGTAACCGAACCCGAGTTGCCGGAGAACTTGTTGCGCACGTAGTGCGCCTCGCTGCCGTAGTCGTCCGGAGCTTCCTGATCGAGCAGGTAGAAGGCCTTGGTCTGGCCCGGGCCCAGGGTCAGGTTGCCGCCGGCGGTGGCACCGGCGGTCGCGTTTTCGCCGCTGTAGTCAGCGCCCACGCTCGGTCCGCCGTTGGCGCCGCCACCGGCGATGTTGACCTGGCAGCCCACCACGTAGCCGGGCACGATCTTGCCGCCGGCGGTGCCGTTGGTGCCGGACAGGTGCACCTGCGCGGAACCGGAGGCCCAGGCGTTGCGGTGCAGCGGGGTGGCGCCCATGGACGGGTTGATGTTGGCCGACTCACCGGTCATGGTGATGGTCACCACGGTGCCGTCGTCCATGGTCTCGGTGATGGAGCCGCCGGGCAGCGGCACGAAGGTGTCGGCATTGGCCGCGCCGGTCGAGAACAGGCCCAGGGCGGCGGTGGCGACGACGCCCACGCCGGCGACCCGCGCCATCGTCTTGCGAACGTTCATGATTGTTTCCCTCTAGGGTCGAATTCGCTTACGCGAGAAATGAATCGAGTGGTGACCACACGTCAGCCGAGGCTGAACGGCTGCCCGTAGAGGGTGGTCTTCGAGTAGTTGTCGCCGATGATCTCGACCACGGTGTAGGCGCGCGCCTGGGCGTAGCCCGCGCAGCCCTGCACGTCGACCGGGACATCCTTGTAGTCGATCGAGTAGGTGCCCGAGCTGGGGATGTCCTTGGAGTTGACCTGGACGAAGGTGACCTGGCCGGGGCCGAGGTTCAGGCCGATGGAGCCACCGGCGTTGGCACCGGTCAGGCTCACGCCGCCGGAGACGCCCGCGGAAACGGCGGAGTCGGAGATGTTGACCTGGCAGCCGATGATGTAGCCGGTGTTGACCTGCGAGGTGCCGTGGGTCGAGGAGTTGTTCGAGCCCGGGCCGTTCTTGGGGCCGTTGTTCGGGCCGACGGTGCCGTCCGGGGTATCGACGTTCGCGATGACCTTGCCCGAGAGCCAGGCGGTGCGGCCCGCGCCGTTCGCCGACAGCGACGGCGAGATGATGGCGCGCTCGCCGACCCGGTCGATGCTGACGCCCGCGGCGACCTTGTGGCCGTCCGGCAACGGCACGAAGGTGTCGGCGTTGGCGGCGCCGGTGGACATCAGGCCCAAGGCCACGGAGGCGGCCGCGCCGACACCCGCGATACGGGCGGTTCGTCGCAAACCGGCGGTCCGGTTCTCGCTCATAGTTCCCTCATCAGTTTTTCTGCGGACAACCCCGACCACCGGGGCTGAAGAGGGTCGCTACGGCACCGAATTCCACACAAGCAACGTTCCGGCACGCGACTCAAACTCAATAGAGCCGTAGCTTTATTGACCCGAGGGAGACCTTAGCCACAACAGCTACCAAATGGCAACAACTAGATAAAGGGTGCGGCAAAGCTCACCGTCAGAGCAATGGCAAACTCTCGGCGTTCATTATTTGCGGGTGTCTCAGCCGTGATGCGGCGGGACCTGGGAACGCAGCCAATCATCCGAGGATCGACCGGATTCGGGCTCGGGAGTGCGCTCGTCCTTGGTGGTGGACGGCAGTTCGTCACCGAAGACGCGCGCGAGCCTGGCGCGTTCGGCAGGGGTCAAACGACGAGACCCCGCCCGGCGCTCGGCCGGACGGGGTGACGCTGTCGAATCGGTCGACCCGGAAGGTTCTTCGCCGTCGGTCATTCCGACAGGCCGGACAGCTCATCGATGACGCGACTGGCCAGCGGACCCAGGGTGGCCATACCGTCGCGAATGGCGGCGCGCGAACCCGGCAGGTTCACCACCAGCGTGCTGCCCGACACCCCGGCCAGCCCGCGCGACAGGCCCGCGTCCAGCGAGCCCGAGGCCAGCCCGGAGGAGCGCAGCGCCTCGCTGATGCCGGGCAGCACCCGGTCCAGCACCTCCTCGGTGGCCTCCGGGGTCACGTCGCGCGGCGACATGCCGGTGCCGCCGACCGAGATGACCAGGTCGACACCGCCGATCACCGCGGTATTGAGCGCATTGCGGATCTCCACCTCGTCGGCCTGCACCGAGACCGAGGCGTCGACCAGGAACCCGGCCTCGGTGAGTAGTTCGGTCACCAGCGGGCCCAGCGAGTCCACCCCGCCATGGGCGGTTCGGTCGTCGACGACAACGACAAGAGCACGGCCCGCGACAGCGGAATCGATTTCCATGGTGCTCACCGTAGCGCCCTTGTCCGACAACAGCTCCCAGCCCCCGTCCGGTGTGACACGGATCGTCGGTACCGGTTCCCTACCAGCCTCGTGAAACATCATCGGCCGCCCTCCGCAGCTGCCTCGCCGAGGGTCACCTCGACGGTCTTGGGGTTCTTGCCCTGGTCATCGGTGTAGGTCACCTTGACCTTGTCACCGGGGCGGTGCGAACGCACCCCGGCGATCAGTGAGTTGCCCGAATCCACGATCTGGTCATCGATCTTGGTGATGATCGCGTTCTTCGGGATGCCCGCCTTCGCCGCCGGGCCGTCCGGTGACACGTCGATGACGCGCGCACCGTTCACATCGTCCTGCGCCTTCACGGTGATCCCGATCTGGGCGTAGGTGGCCTTGCCGTTCTTGATCAGCTCGTCGGCCACCCGGCGCGCGGTGTCCACCGGGATGGCGAAGCCCAGGCCGATGGAGCCGCTCTGCGCGCCCGCCGACTCGGCGGTGCCCATGGTGGCGATGGCGGTATTGATGCCGATCAGCTTGCCGTTCATGTCGACCAGCGCGCCGCCGGAGTTGCCCGGGTTGATGGCGGCGTCGGTCTGGATGGCGTCGATCACCGTGCCCTGCGAGCCGGGCTCGCCGCTGGTGGAGACCGGGCGGTTGAGCGAGGAGACGATGCCGCTGGTGACCGTGCCCGCCAGGCCCAGCGGCGAACCGATCGCCACCACGCCCTGGCCCACCGCCAGATTCGCGGACTGACCCAGCTCGATCGGCTTCAGATCGGTCTTGCCGGTGACCCGGATGACCGCGATGTCGGAGACCGAATCCGCGCCCACTACGGTGGCCGGGGCGGTGGTGCCGTCGCTGAAGGCCACATCCATCTTGGCGTTCGCACCCGCGCCGCTGACCACGTGATTGTTGGTGAGGATCAGGCCGTCCGAGGACAGGATCACGCCCGAGCCCTCGCCCTCGGCGCGCGCCCCGGCGACCCGGATCATGACCACGCTGGGCAGCACCTTCTGTGCCACCGCCTGCACCGAACCGTCCGGCGCGGGCGTGGTCTTGCCGGTGCCGCCCATCGGCTGATCCAGCGCATTGGTCACCGCGCTGTGGCTGTCGTTGCGGGTGGCCAGCGCGACCACGCCGCCGCCGAGGCCGCCGCTCAGCAGGGCCAGCACCACCGCGCCCGCGACCAGGCTCGCCTTGCCGGACCGCTTGGGCGCGGGTGCACCCGGGTACGGCATCCCGGGGCCACCCGGCGCGCCCGGGATCACCTGTGTCGGATGCTGTCCCGTGGCGTAGGCCGGGTGCTGACCGGTCGTGTACGCCGGATGCTGGCCCGTCGCGTATCCGGCCCCCGACGCCGCATACGCCTGCCCGTACGCACCGGCCGGGATCTGCTCGGTGCCGACGGGGATCTCCTCGGTCGGCTGCTTCGCGCCCCCGAACTGCTCCGAATAGGGCTGTGCCCCACCGAAAGCCGCGCCGTAACCCGGAGCCGCGCCGCCCGGGCCGGGCTGCGGCCGGGCGTAGGGCGAGGCCGGAATGGCCTGCGTGGCCGGATCACCGGCGGGCATCGGGTAGCCGGGCGGGACCGAACCCGGCTGTCCCGCAACGCCGTAGCCCGGTGCGACCGGAGCGGCGGGTGGCTGGGCGTGGGACACACCGGCCGAGAAGGACTGTGCCGCGGCGAAGCCGTCGAAGGGCTGGTCGGCGGCGCCGGGCGTGGCCGGGCCGGAGGTGTCACGCACGGGCAGGCCGGAGGCGGTGGCTCGAGGCGAATCGCCCTCCGGTGTCGCGGGCGGCTGCTCGCCCGGGGTCGCGGGCGGGTTCGGCTGGGCGGCCCCGGCTGCGGCGCCTTCGGGCTCGGTGCCCCGCTGGTTCGAATCCTCGGTCATTTCTCGTTTTCTCCTCGAGTCTCGTCGCCAAGCCTGGCGGGAACGACTGAGAGTGGACTGAGACCGTGCTTGCTTTTAGCCGAGCTTTCCCGGGGTTCAGTTGTCGTCCGCCACCACGGATTGCGGCGGTGCACCTTCTCCAGGCAGCACGATACGGATCAAAGCGCCGCCGCGGTCGGAAGTATCGATGTTGATGGTGCCCCCGTGTTTGGTCACAACCTGCTTCACGATCGCCAGGCCCAGACCGGATCCTGGCATGGAACGCGAGGCGGTGGTGCGATAGAAACGCTCGAAGACGAGCTCGCGTTCGGCGGGCGGAATGCCGGGTCCGGCGTCGTCGACCGCGAATTCCAGCAGCCCGCGCCCGCTCTCGCGCATGGTGACGAAGACCTTCGCGCCCTCGGGGCTCCATTTGGCCGCGTTGTCGAGCACATTGAGCAGGGCGCGTTCCAGTCCCGGTTCGTCGCCGTAGATGAACCAGGGGCGCAACTGGGCGTCGAATTCGATGCCGGTGCGACGACGGCGGACTCGCTCGAGCGCTCGCTCGGCCACATCGCCGAGGTCGATCTGCTCGTACACGGTCTCGGGTGCGTCCTCGCGGGCCAGGTCGACCAGATCGCCCACCAGCGTGGACAACTCCTCGATCTGGGCCATCACGTCGGTGCGCAGCTCGGCCATGTCCTGGTCCGGGATGCGGGGCGCGCCCGGCCGCGAGGAGGCGATGAGCAGTTCCATATTGGTGCGCAAAGAGGTCAGTGGCGTCTTCAGCTCGTGCCCGGCGTCGGCGACCAATCGGCGCTGCCGTTCCCGGGATTCGCCCAGGGCGCGCAGCATGGTGTTGAAACTCTCGGTGAGCCGGGCGAGTTCGTCGTCGCCGGTGACCGGGATGGGGGTCAGATCGTCGGTGCGGGCGATGCGCTCGGTGGCGGCGGTGAGCCGGGCGATGGGCCGCAACCCGGTGCGCCCCACGGTGGTTCCGGCCGCGGCCGCCACCACCACGCCGCAGCCGCCGACCACGAACAGCAGCCAGGCCAGCCGGTCGAGCACCTCCCGGGTGGGCTGCAGCCGCTGCGAGACCACCAGGGTGGCCCCGGAGTGCATGCGCCGCGCCAGCACCCGCTGATCGTCCACGGTGCGCAGCGAGAAGGCGATCTCGCCGCGGGCCACCGCGCGCTCCTGATTGCCGATGGGCGGAATCGTGGCCTGCGGCGGCACGTACTGCGACTGGTCGGCGAAGACCAGGGCCACGCCGACATCGTTGGTGTAGAGCCCCGCGAACACCAGTGATTGGAACCCGAGGCTGTCGAGATTGTTGTCGACCATGACCGAGGCGCGGGCCCGCAGTTGCGAGTCCACGTCCGCGTACAGCGAGCGCGCCACCATGGCGTAGGCGGCGATGGAGGTGAAGGCGACGGCCACGGCCACCACCGAGGCGGCCAGCAGGGTCACCCGCCAGCGCAGCGACACCGAGCGGGTCAGCGGTATGGGCGGCCGCAATTCGGCCGTCTCGGTCCGCGACCCGAGACCGGCGACCACCGGGCGCCGGGGAACGGTTCTACCCACGAACTCGGCTCCTACGGCGGGGTCTCGCGCAGCACGTAGCCGACGCCGCGCACGGTGTGGATGAGTCGCGCCTCACCGTCGGCCTCGGTCTTGCGGCGCAGGTAGCCGATGTACACCTCGAGCGCGTTGCCGGAGGTGGGGAAGTCGTAGCCCCACACCTCCTCCAGGATGCGGCTGCGGGTGAGCACCCGGCGCGGGTTGGCCATCAGCATTTCCAGCAGCGAGAACTCGGTGCGGGTGAGGCTGATCGGGCGTTCGCCGCGGGTGACCTCGCGGGTGACCGGATCCAGCGACAGGTCGGCGAAGGTCATGGCCTCCGAGAGGGCGTCGGCCTCCCCGGTGGCGGTGCGGCGCAGCAGGGCGCGCAGCCGAGCGAGGAGTTCCTCGAGCGCGAAGGGCTTGGGTAGGTAGTCGTCGGCGCCGGCGTCGAGGCCCGCGACGCGTTCGGAGACCGAATCCCGTGCGGTGAGTACCAGAATCGGCAGATCGTCGCCGGTGCTGCGCAGCCGGCGGCAGACCTCGAGGCCGTCGAGGCGGGGCATCATGACGTCCAGGACGAGGGCGTCGGGTCGCTGACCGGCGGTCTTCTCCAAGGCGTCGAGACCGTCGACGGCGAGGTCGACGGTGTAACCGTTGAAGGTCAGCGAGCGACGCAGCGATTCGCGAACCGCGCGGTCGTCGTCGGCTACCAGAATGCGCATGGCAACAAGTCTGCCCACAGCGACTGAGAGGTGACTGAGAAGGTCCCCTCCGACACGCCGGGCAAGTGAGGCAGATGACCTGCGTGTTTTATGAACGGCTTACGCGGAGTGGTTGTGATGTCACCCAAATTGACGCGAAACCCGTTGTGGCAAGCGCGCATTCGGGGTCTTATACAGCAAGTCGCCCGAATTGCCGTTACGCAGCTCACGCGGTATGTTGCAGGCCGTAAAAGAAGACCTCTAGTTGGTTCCGCGCGGGTTCGACCCCAAAGCCGTACAACCGCATACGTACCCGGGGGTCAATCGTGAAAGCGGAGGCGACGGAAGCGGGATGGAAGCAGCACCCCGGTCCTGGCAATTCAGCCTGTCCAACTGGCCCGTTACCCGCAAGGTCGGGATCGTGCTGGTGCTCCCGGTGCTCCTCGCCGCGACGTTCGCGGTACTGCGCATCAACAGCGAATTGCAGACCATTTCGAAACTGAGCGCGGCGACGGACCAGATGGACGTTTTGCACTCCACGGTCCAATTCATCACCTCCACCAATGAACTCGCGGTGGCCGCGATCAACGGCGGCAACCAGGACGTCGATCCGGCGCTGGACGCCGCGACCGCCAAGTTCGATCAGGCGACGGCGGCCCTGGACACCACCCTCAAGACCTCCAACGCCGAGCCGGGCGTCGTGAAGGAGCTGGGCACCGCCATGGCGGTCGCCAAGACCATGCGCAACAGCCTGCGCACCAGCTCCCCCCAGACCATCGGCGATCAAGCCGACGAGGTGCAGACCCGGACCCAGACCGCGCTCACCAACGCGCCGACCGTCGGTGACCTCCGGGTGCAGCAGTCGTTCCTGCAGTTCGGTGCGGCGCTCACCGCGTCGCGCCTGCTGACCCAGGAGCGCGTCATGCTGGCGGTGCCGGGCGCGGGCAACAATCCGGCCCTGCGCACCAAGCTGCTGACCGCCATCGGCGCCGAGATCACCATGATCGAGGTGTACCGCGGCCTCGCGCCCGACGCGGCGCAGAATGCCAACACGCTCAAGGACAATGCGGGCGCGCGCGTCGGCATCCTGATGCAGAACGTGCCCGACGCGGGCTCGCTGCCGGCCATGCAGGACTCGCTGCACAGCAGTGCCGAGGCATACGCCAAAGAGGTCGAGAGCGTCGCGAACTCGATGGACGGCAAGCTGTCCGGGCTGACCACCGAGGCCCGCAACAACGTGCTCCGCGATACCTCCGTCGTGATCGGGATGCTGCTGGCCGGTCTGGCGCTGGCGCTGATCGTGGCCCGCTCACTGGTCGTGCCGGTGCGCCGCCTGCGGCGAGATGCCTTGCAGGTGGCCCACATCGACCTGCCACAGGAGCTCGAGGTGGTGCGCGCCGGCGGCGCGACCCCCGAGATCACCCCGGTCGACGTGCACACCACCGAGGAGATCGGCCAGCTGGCCCGCGCCGTCGACGACATCCACTCCCAGGCGCTGCACCTGGCCGCCGAGCAGGCGCGACTGAGCCTGCAGATCGGCAACATGTTCGAGACCCTCTCGCGCCGTAGCCAATCCCTCGTGGAGCAGCAGCTGGGCCTGATCGAGGAGCTCGAACGCGACGAGGACGACTCCGAGCGCCTGCAGTCGCTGTTCCGCCTCGACCACCTCGCCACCCGCATGCGCCGCAACGGCGACAACCTGCTGGTGCTGGCCGGAACCGCGCTGCGCCGCGGCCATCTCGCGCCGGTGCCGCTGTCGGACATGCTGTGGTCCTCGGTCTCCCAGGTGGAGGACTACCAGCGCGTCGAGATCGGCACCGTGCCCGACGGCATCGTCGCCGGTGAACCGGCCGTCGATATCGAGCACCTGCTGGCCGAGCTGATCGACAACGCGCTGCGCTACTCCCCGCCCACCACGCCGGTGGCGGTGTCGGTGGCGCGCGCGGTGGACGGCGGCTACCTGATCGAGATCACCGACCGCGGCCTCGGCATGAACGCCGAGGATCTGCAGGGCATCAACGACCGGCTGGCCTCCGGTGGCGAGGTCAATGTCGAGACCGCACGCCGCATGGGTCTTTTCGTGGTCGGCCGCCTGGCCAAGCGGCACAACATCACCGTCAGCCTGCGCCGCACCTCGGCCATGGTGCAGCAGCCCGGCATCACCGCCAGCGTGCACCTGCCGGGCAGCCTGGTCTCGCCCGCGCCCGAGCGCACCGGCGACCCGACCGGGCAGTACGCGGTGCCGTCGGCCTTGCCGGTGCCCCCGTCAGCCCTGCCGGTGCCGCCCTCGGCGCTGGCCTCGGGCCCGATCCCGATGCCCACCGCGCAGAATCCCTTGCTGTCCGGGCCGATCGGCGTGCCGTCGGGCCCGGCCTCCGGGCCACAGCCCGCGGTCCCCGCGCCGCGGCTGACGCCGGTGCCCAATCCGCCCGAGCCCGCGCCGGCCACCACCACCGGTCGCTTCGCGACCACCAGTTCCGGCCTGCCGCAGCGCAAGCCGGGTCCCGATACCGGCGAGCAGCCCGTGGTCCCCGCCTTCCGGGGTGAGCAGCCGCGCCAGGATCGCTTCTCCGACGGGTTCACCGACGCGTTCACCGCGCCGGAGGACGCCCGTGCCTACGGGGTCACCGCGCTCAACGCGGAACGCGAGGTTCCGGCCGCGCCGGATCGGATGGACTTCTGGGGCGAGGCCCGCACGCCCGAACCGGTCGCGCAGGCGCCCGAGCCGGTCGCGCCGATCACCGGCCTCGACCGCTCCGGCTACGGCGACAACCAGGGCTACGGCGACAACTCCGGATACGGCGACAACTCCGGATACGGCGACAACTCCGGATACGGCGACAACTCCGGATACGGCTTCAGCGCCGAGGCGGAGAGCGCGGGCACCTCGTTCGGCAACGGCTACAGCGCTTTCGGCACCGGCGAGCACCCGGTGGCCCGGCCCACCGAGAACGGCTACGCGGTCGGGCCTTACAACCGCAACGCCCACGTCAACGGCACGGCCACGCCGGCCAACGGCAATTTCGGCGCCGGCGCACACGGCGAAGCCACCACCGCCAACGGCAATGCCGCCGTCTCCGAGGGAGACGCTCCCGACGCCGATGCCGTTGCCACCACAGATATTCGCGGCAATGACGCCGCACCCGCCGCGCAGCGGCCGGCCGCCCAGCCGTCCGGACTGCGCCCGGTGGACGGGGCCCCGACCCCGATCTTCCAGCGCATGGTCTCCGAGTGGCTGGTGGAACCGGCCGCCACCGAACAGACCGGCGCGGCGTGGTCGTCGACCTCGGACGTCGGCTGGGCCGCGGCCGAGGAGGCGGCCAACCCGATCACCAGTAGTCGCACCCAGGGTGGGCTGCCGATTCGGCAGCCCGGCGCCCAGCTGGTGCCCGGAGCCGTCGCCCAAGAGGACGACGGCGCAGGCCGCAATCCGGAGGAGATCCGCAACAGCCTCTCCAGGCATCTCAGCGGTGTCCATTCCGGGCGGGCCGACTCCCAGTACAACGACGGAGGGCATGCATGACCGAGACTCAGCGCACCACCACGGATGAGAATCTGAACTGGCTGGTCACCCGCTTCACCCGGGAGGTGCCGGGCGTCTCGCACGCCGTCCTGGTCTCCGCGGACGGTCTGCTGCAGGCCACCAGCCCGCACCTGCCGTCCGATCGCGGTGAGCAGCTGGCCGCCGTGACCGCCGGTCTGGCCAGCCTGTCCGCCGGTGCCGCACAGCTTTTCGAGGGCGGCAAGGTGATGCAGTCCATCGTCGAGATGCAGCGCGGCTACCTGCTGGTCATGAGCGTGGGCAATGGCTCGCACCTGGCGGTGCTGGCCAACAAGCAACACGACATCGGCCGCATCGGCTACGAGATGGCCCTGCTGGTCGACCGGGTCGGGTCGGTGGTCTCGGCCACCGCCCGCACAGCTTCCTAGATGAGCCGCCCATGACCAATTCCTTTGGCGGTGGCGGTAACCGGCCACCGACCACACGTGTTCGTCCCTACGCGCTGACCTCCGGTCGCACCGAGCCGGCGGTCGAACTGCCGCTCGAGGCGGTCGTCGAGACCCTGTCCTACACCGCCCATTTCGACTGGCCCGCCGGTGATGTGCGCACCGAGATCCTGCGGCTGGGCACCGCCCGGCTCTCGGTCGCGGAGATCGCCGCGCACCTGGGACGTCCACTGGGCATGATCCGGGTCGTCATCGGCGACCTGGTCGTCGCCGGGACCCTGCGCGTGCATTCGACCCTGAGCGACCAGGCCACCTTCGACGAGCGACGATCCCTGATGGAGAGGACCCTGCATGGACTCCGCGCCCTTTGACGGCGGAGGCTACCCCGGTGGCCCCCACGGGGCCCCCGGCTACACGACCGGGCAATTCCCCAACCCGGCCCTGCAGTTCCCGCCGCGACCGGGCGAGGAGGCCCGCACCGCCTCCACCAAGATCGTCGTAGCGGGCGGATTCGGCGCGGGCAAGACCACGTTCGTCGGCGCGGTCTCGGAGATCGTGCCGCTGCGCACCGAGGCCATGGTGACCGGCTACTCCGACGGGGTCGACGACCTCGCCGCCACGCCGGGCAAGGAAACCACCACGGTGGCCATGGATTTCGGCCGCATCATCCTGCCCGGCAACCTGGTGCTGTACCTGTTCGGCACGCCCGGGCAGCGGCGGTTCTGGTTCATGTGGGACGACCTCATCCGCGGCGCCATCGGCGCGGTGGTGCTGGTCGACACCCGCCGCATCGAGGACAGCTTCGCAGCGGTGGACTTCTTCGAGGCCAAGTCGCTGCCGTTCCTGATCGCGGTCAATCGCTTTCCGGACGCGCCGCGCTTCCCGGTCGCCGAGCTGCGCGAGGCGCTCAGCGTGCGCGACGGGGTCCCGATCGTGGACATCGACGCGCGCGACCCGGCCGAGGTGCGGCGTTCACTGGCCGCCGTCACGGAGTACGCGATCGAAAGGCTGATGGCGGCGCAACGCGAAAACGCCGGTCGCGCTTAGGGGGATACCGGATGATCTATTTCTCGATGGGCTACTGGGTCATCGCGCTGGCACTGATCGTGTCCTTCGCGGGGGCCGCCTGCGGGCTGGCCTGCATCCGCCAGTCCACCAAGTCGGTGACCCAGCGCTTCCGGCTGGTGTGGCAGTTCGTGGCGGCGGTCTCGATCGGCGGCGTCGGTGTCGCCATGCCCATCTTCGTGTCGATGCTGGGCTTCGACGTCAAGGGCAGCCCGCTGCGCTACGACAACGTGTCCATCACGCTGTTCTCGGTGCTGGCCGCGACGACGGTGTTCCTGGCCATGCTGATCAACGGCCGGCGGCTGGTCTGGTGGCGGCTGCTGGTGGCGGCCGGTGTGATGGCCTTCGGCCTGGGCGACGTACATCAGCTGCTGCTCAACGCGATTCACATCCAGGGCACCGTGGAGCTGAGCCTGGTGTCCACGGTCGCGGTGTACGTGATCGCCTTCGTGCTCTCGGCGCTGACCCTGTGGTTCAGCCTCTGGGTGTCGTCGGTGCCGCTGGTGCTGGCCGGTGCGCTGGTCTACGCGATCCTGGTGACCGGCATGCACTATGCCGGGCTGACCGGGCTGCAGGTGCACGTGGAGCCGTCCGCGGCCACGCCGCGCGGGGCCGTGCTGTTCGACTTCTTCGTGCCGTTCTTCATCATCGGCACGCTGTCGCTGGCGATTCCGATCACGGCCATCCTGGTCGCGCCGGACCGCCGCGCGGCCCGGGCCGCCGGGTCGCAGGCAGAGGATACGCTGGGGCTGCGGCGACCGGAATCGGTGCACTGAGCCGGAACCGGTGCCGCCGAGCCGGATTTCACGCCCTCCGGGCCGGGTCGACGGACCCGGCCCGACGTGTGTGGCGAGTCAGTCGTCGGCCGCGGGCTCGGCGGCGACGGTGGTGGTCGGATCGAGCAGGCCGAACAGTTCGCCCTGCGGCGCGGCCATGATGGCCATGCGGCCGAACGGCCCGTCGGTGGCCGACATGAGCACGGTCGCACCCAGTTCCACCGCGCTCGCGATGCCGGTGTCGATGCCCTCGAACTGGAACCAGGTCAGCCAGTAGGGCACCTCGGCCGCCACGCCGCCCACGCTGTCGTCATTGATGCCGCCGACGGCCTCGGTCCCGCCGGGCGGGGTGAAGGTGGCGTATCGCAGGTTCTCCTCGTCGAATTCGGTGAAGGTGAATCCGAAGACGTCGCCGTAGAAGCTCTTCGCGGCCGCGAAATCGCCGGTGTGCAGGTCGTTCCAGACGTAGGAGCCGTGCTCGTTGTGGACGGCCGCGCCGTCGTGCGCGCGCGCCTCCCAGACCGCGAAGGGCGCGCCCGAGGCGTCTGCGGCCACGAACATGCGGCCGAATTCCATCACGTCGAAGGCGGGCACCAGCAGCTTGCCGCCCGCGGCGGTCACCTGCTCGGCGCTCTTGTCGGCGTCGGCCACCGCGAAATACGTGGTCCACACCGACGGCACGCCCGCTTCGGGTTTGGGCCCGATGCCCGCCACCGCCCGTCCCTCGCGCATGGCCATGAGGTATCCCCCGGCGTCCTCCCCGCCGCCTTGCACATCCCAGCCGAACAGCGCGGCGTAGAACTCACCGGCCTTGGCCGGATCGTCGACCTGACAGTCGACCCAACACGGTGTGCCCGGGGGCCACGCCTCTTCGCGTACAGGCATCGGTCATCCTTTTCCGCCTCCCCGCGACTTCAGCGCCCGGCTGAGAGCCGTTGACAGGCATGCATGCGGAGTTAAGTTGAGAGCCAACCCGACTCTGGACGTCCCCGACGAGTTACCCCGATCGCACCAAATCAGTTGTCGCGTTCGCTCATAACGGACCAGTCAACCACCGCGATATGGCTCTCTCGGCGTGTCCCACGAATTACAGTGAGAGGCATGCGTTTCGGGCTGGATTACGCCGCAGGTCGGCCCGCCCCGAGTGCCATCAAAGCGGCCGGGTACGACTTCGTGGTCCGATACCTGTCCGATGGCGGCCCCACCCTGCCGGGCAAACTGCTCACTCCGGCCGAAGCGGACGACCTGCGCGCACAAGGCATTTCCATCGTTTCGAACTGGGAGACCACGGCCGCGCGCATGCTCGACGGCTACGGCGCGGGCGTCACCGACGCGCGGGCGGCACTGGCGCGGGTGCTGCGCTGCGGCGGGCGGGCGGATCGGCCCATCTACTTCTCCGCCGATTTCGACGCCACCCCGCAGCAGCAGGTGCCGATCAATGACTACCTCGACGGCGCGGCCAGCGTCATCGGACGCGCGAATGTCGGTATCTACGGCGGGTTCTGGCCGGTGAGCCGGGCGCTGGACGCGGGCACCGCGACCTGGGCGTGGCAGACGGTGGCCTGGTCGGGCGGCAATGTCGACCCGCGCATCTCGATCTATCAGACCGGTGAGCAGGTGACCGTCGACGGCGTGCGCTGCGACGTAAACGAAACCGATCGAGCCGATTTCGGCCAATGGGATGTGGAAACGGAGGAACCGGACTTGACACCCGAACAGGACCAAGTGTTGCGCGATATCCAGACCCAGTTGCGCGGGCCCGGCCTCAGCGGCTGGCCGCAGCTGGGCACCGATGCCCAGGGCCACAACCGGACCGTGGTGGACGGGCTGGCGGCGGCGCTCACCCAGATCGATGAACTGCGCACCGAGATCAGCGATCTGGAGGCCACGACCGCCGAACTGAAGGCCGAGGTGGCCCGGCTGGGCGGCCAGCATCACTGGCCGTTCCCCTTCTCGTTGGTGGAGGGTCCGGCCGCCGTGGTCGCCGATCAGTTGGCAAAGCTGGAGCAGTTGCTGCCGGGTGTGCCGTTACCCGGCTGGGGCGTCGGACCCAATGGCGATTCGGTCCGTTCCGCCGAAGGCGGACAAGCTCCGGCCGTCGGTGAGCCGAATGGCCCATCCGGCAACTGAATTGGGCGATTTGTCGGATTTTCTCCGGAATGCGAAAAGCGGCCACCGGCCGGTGAACCGCGCCGAAACCCGCGCTGAACTGCCCCTGAAGTGGCGATGAGCGGGTTCTTCTGTAATCAGAAGAACCCGCCCTCAAGGCACGAGGATACAGTCGCCAGGCCACGAGTTCACAACTTTGGGAAGACTTTTTCGCACTCCCGAAACAATTGGTCGGCCGGTTCACGCATCCGCAACACTCGCGCAGTTCTCTGGTGGGACAGCAACTTCGAGGCTATTGTCTGCCTCGTCCGAACTATTGTTCCGGTTCCAGATGAAGGAGGCTCTCGTGGCCGTCAGCGTGGTACTCGACAAAGCTCTCGACAAGGCCTATGAGACCAAGTCTCTCGACGACATCCTGGCCGCGCCGCCCTCGGCGCTCGCCGGACTGACCGACAAGCACGACGAAAAGCTCCTCGATGCCCTGGGCATCAAGACCATTGCCGATCTCGGCAAGAACAAGTACTTCCGGCTCGCCGCCACCCTGGTCGATCTGGCCGCCAAGGAGGGTTAGGCACCCGGAGGTCCCGAGCCCGGTGGCCTGATCGGTCAGAGCTTCCCCGGATCGATCAGGCCGCGCTCCACCGCGCGCGCGAGGCGGCGCGGCACCATGTGTTCCACTCCCCCGACCTTGACCGGAATCAGATCCGGCGGCGTCGCCTTCCACTGCGAGCGGCGGCTGTGCGTATTGGCGCGCGACATTCTGCGCTTCGGAACCGCCATGGTCAGTTCTCCCGATCCGTCGTCGAATTGCGATTGCCGCGAATGCGCTTGCCGTACCGGCGTTCGAACTTCTCCACCCGGCCCGCGGTATCGAGCACCCGCTGATTGCCGGTCCAGAACGGATGCGAATCCGAGGTCACATCCACCACCAGCAGCGGGTAGGTATTGCCGTCCTCCCAGTCGATGGTGCGGGTGGACACCGCGGTGGATCGGGTCAGGAAGCACTTTCCGGTGCTCACGTCCTGGAAGACCACCGGATGGTAGTCGGGGTGAATTCCCTGTTTCATCACTTCACCTTTCGTGGTTGCGGTTCTTCGGCCGGTGCCTGCGGCTCTTCTTCGCGCTGATCGCCGAACGGGTCCGGCCACATCGCGACGCGTTCGGGCGCGAAGCGCACCTGGCGCAGTTCGTCCTCGTCGACCAGCGCCCAGTGCAGCGCGTGGCGGATCTCCTCGGCGTCGGCGTCGGCGACCAGGATCACCAGCGAGGTGTGCCGGTCCCCGAACTCCTCGTGCCAGCGCAGTGACGCCAGCGTGCGGCGTTCCGGACCGACCTCGTCGAGTTCCCGGGAGTTCATGGCGGCCAGCCACTTTCCCGCGCCGCCGACCCGCAGCCCGCCACCGGCGGACTCCAGCCACACCACCTCGTCGGGCTGGGTGGCCAGCCACGCCCGGCCCCGCGCGCTCACCACACCGTCCAGCAGCACGTCGATGGCCGAGTGCAGGCGCTCGGGATGAAACGGGCGGTCGGTGGCGAATTCCACCAGGGCCACACCGCAATCCGGCTCCAGCGGCGGCTGTCCGGCCAACAGTGGCGCGTGCGGATCGAAGGGCGCGCCGCGGCGCGCGTCGGCGGGCACCCGGCGCAGCAGCCAGGTCAGATCGTCGATATCCAGCACTGCGGGATCGGCGACCCAGGTGATCGGGGCGCGCGGGGTCAACCGCGCCAGTACGGCGGTGGTGCGCTCGCGATCCACCAGATCGGCGCCGGAGTCGAAAACCACCAGCGCGTCGGCGAATTCGGCCTGGCCGACGGCCAGCTGCGCGATGGTGCGCTCGTCCTCGACGGTGGCGTGGCCGCGCTCGGCGAGGGTCTCGTCGCCGGTGGCGTCGGCCAGCCAGTCGCGGGCGTCGACACAGGTGAGCACGGTATCGATGCGCACGCTGCGCCCGGCCGGGCCGTCGACCCGGCCGACCACGCCGGTCACCACCACGTCATCGATGGCCTGGCACACCGCTTCCGCCTCGAAGGCCGGATCCAGCGCGAGCACGATGCGCCGCACCGAATCCCGTTCGGCGAGCAGGCACAGATACGGCAGCAGGTCGGCGCGCAGCGTGCAGGAGACACAGCCGTGCGCGAGTTCCAGCACGCCGAGGTCCTCGCGACCGTCGAGGCGGACGCTGCGGCGCACCACGCCTTCGCGCAGTTCACTCAGGTCGTGGCGGACCACGACGGTGCCGGGCTCGGCGCCGAGCAGGCGGGCGGCCCGATCCACACCGTCGGCGGCGCGTCCGGGGAGTCCCGCGAGGACGAGCACGGGCTTGCGTTGGGACGGCACCGGTCCCCCTTTCGACAATGATTTTCAATTACCGAGGAGTCAATGTACCTTGGAATAACCGCGTTGTCGAAAACGATTATCAGTAACGTCTACCACCGGAAGGGAGTGCCCATGTCGGCCATCTGCCAGGTCACCGGCCGCAAGCCGGGCTTCGGCAAGTCCGTATCGCACTCGCACAAGCGGACCAACCGGCGCTGGGACCCCAATATCCAGCGCAAGACCTACTACCTGCCCGGCGAGGGGCGGCGCATCACGCTCAACGTCTCGGCCAAGGGCATCAAGACCATCGACCGTGACGGCATCGAGGCAGTGGTGGCCCGGTTGCGCGCCCGCGGCGAGAAGATCTGAGAGGAATCACCATGGCATCGAAGTCGACCGACATCCGCCCCGTCATCAAGCTGAAGTCCACGGCCGGGACCGGCTACACCTATGTCACCCGCAAGAACCGGCGCAACGATCCCGACCGGATGGTTCTCAAGAAGTACGACCCGGTCGTGCGCAGGCACGTCGATTTCCGCGAGGACCGCTGAGGTGGCGAAGAAGTCGAAGATCGTCAAAAACGAAGAGCGCAAACGGATCGTGGCCCGTTACGCCGAGCGGCGCGCGGAGCTGAAGGAGATCATTCGCAAGCCGACCAGCAGCGATGCGGACCGGACGGCCGCACAGGCCGCCCTGGCGAGAATGCCGCGGGATGCCAGTCCGGTACGATTGCGAAATCGGGACGCTGCGGACGGACGCCCGCGTGGTCATCTCCGGAAATTCGGTCTCTCGCGTGTGCGGGTTCGCGCGATGGCCCATCGAGGAGAGCTGCCCGGTGTGCACAAATCGAGCTGGTAAGCATCCACCAATCATGAAACTGGCCCCGCATGAGTGAGGAACCGCTGACATGGCAGTGAAGCGAGCACCGTCGAAGAAGGTCCGTGCCGAGCAGGCCCGTCGGCCGAAGAAGAACCCTCTGATCGCGGCCGGCATCGAGACCGTCGACTACAAGGACGTGAACCTGCTGCGCACGTTCATCTCTGATCGAGGCAAGATCCGCAGCCGGCGCGTCACGGGGCTGACCCCGCAGCAGCAGCGGCAGGTCGCCGTCGCGGTGAAGAACGCGCGGGAAATGGCGCTCCTCCCCTTCACGAGCCGGTAAGCAACGAAACAGTAAGGGGCCCCGATGCTTTCACATCGGGGCCCCTTCTTTGTCTCGAAAATCGTTGGCAGCGCCGCGATTTACGGGATCGTCAGCACCTGGCCGACGTCGATGGCATCCGGATTGCTGATGCCCGAGGCGTTGGCGATCTCCTGGTAGCGGTTGCCGTCGCCGTAGAAGCGCTCGGCGACGGCCCACAGGGTGTCGCCCGGCTCGACCGTGTAGGTCTGCGCGGCGGGCGGCGGCGGGGGCACATCCTCGACGACCGCGGCAGCCTCGGTCTGCACCGGCTCCGGCGCGGGCAGCGGGTTGTCGGTGTTGGAGCCCGACGACCAGAGCGCGCTGCCGTCGGTGCCGTACAGCACGACATTGCGGTCGGGCTGCACGACCAAGCGGTCCGCGCTCTTGCCATTGGTCTCGGTGGACCAGGCGGCGCCCTCGCCCTTGTAGAGAACGAAGTTGCCGTCCTCCTGCAGGACACCGCGCTCCACGCCCTGATCGTGGGTCAGCGTCGACCAGACGACGTTGCCGCTGGGCTCGCTCAGCACCAGGTTGCCATCAGGCTGCAGAGTGAGGCTGTAAGCGCCACCCTGAAGCGATTGTCCGATCTTGAGTTCTTCGCCTACACGCAACGAGTCGCCCACGGCACGTTCCTTTCCGAAGGGGGAAGATCAGGTAAGTCGATGGCACGTAACTGCATTCGCACATCTAGGACAACACTAGCGATCATGCCCCGGTCACCGCACGGTTACGCGCCGGTTCTGCGAAGATTTCGGCGTGTCTTCGCCGGAAATTCGCCAGCGGGTCGAAACCGACCCGCGAAACCGTCCATACGGTCCCGGGACACTAGGGTGACAGCCATGTACGGGACACGGGGACGCCGCCTGATCGCTGCCGCTGCGGCCACCCTCATCGGACTCGCCATCACCGCGTGCGGAAGCACGGAAAACAGTGGCGACCAAACGAAATCCGGTAGCAGCAGCGCCGCCACCACGACCACCGGCACGCCCACCGAGGCACCCAACGGACAAATCGGACGAGCCTTCGCCGCCAACCCCGCCATCGTCAGCCCGCACAGCATCCCGTTCGACAGCTACACCCGCCTCGCCCCCGACAAGATCGCGGTGAACTTCCAGACCGGCTCGCCCGAGTGCTACGGCGTCGACGCCGCCGTCACCGAGACCTCGTCGACCGTCACGGTCGATCTGAAGTCCGGCACGCTGCCCGAGGCGGTCGGCAAGATGTGCACCATGATCGCGGTCTTCGGCACCCTCGAAATCAGCTTGAAAGCGCCGCTGGGTGACCGGAAAGTGCTGAGCGCCAAGTAGATCAGCCGAAAAGAAAGGGTGTGAATCGCTATCGCGATCCACACCCTTTCTCAATTCTGCTGTGCCGCTACGCCACTCAGTGGGCGAAGTGACGGGACCCCGTCAGGTACAGCGTGACCCCGGCCTCGCGGCACAGGTCGATGGTGTCCTTGTCGCGGATGGAACCGCCCGGGTGCACGATGGCGCGCACGCCGGCGGCCACCAGGATCTGCGGACCGTCCGAGAACGGGAAGAAGGCGTCCGACGCCGCGACCGAGCCCTTGGCGCGATCACCCGCCCGCTCGACGGCCAGCTTGCAGGAGTCGACCCGGTTGACCTGGCCCATGCCCACGCCGACCGCCGCACCGGCGTCGGCCAGCAGGATGGCGTTGGACTTCACGGCACGGCAAGCGCGCCAGGCGAATTCGAGATCGCGCAGGGTGTCCTCGTCGGCCGCCTCGCCCGCGGCGAGGGTCCAGGTGGCGGCGCTGTCACCCTCGGCGTCGAGGATGTCGCGGTCCTGCAGCAGCACGCCGCCGCTGACCGGACGCAGCTCCGCGCCCTTGCGCTGGGCGGGCTCGGCGACCAGCACGCGCACGTTCTTCTTGCGCGCCAGCACCTCCACCGCACCGGCGGCGTAGGACGGGGCCACGATGACCTCGGTGAAGATGTCGGCGACCTGCTCGGCCATCTCGACGGAGACCTCGCGGTTGGCCGCGATCACGCCGCCGTACGCGGAGACCGGGTCGGTGGCGTGCGCCTTGCGGTGCGCCTCGGCGATATCCGCGCCGACCGCGATGCCACACGGGTTGGCGTGCTTGATGACCGCGACGGCGGGGGCGTCGAAGTCGTAGGCGGCGCGCCAGGCGGCATCGGCGTCGGTGTAGTTGTTGTACGACATTTCCTTGCCGTGCAACTGCTTCGCCTGCGCCAGCCCGGCCGGACCGGCCTCGTTGACGTAGAGCGCCGCGCCCTGGTGCGGGTTCTCGCCGTAGCGCAGCACGTTCTCGCGGTTCCAGGTGCCGCCGATCCAGGCCGGGAACTTGTCCGCCGCTTCGGTTTCCGGCGCGGCGGCCGGGACGGCCACATTGGTCATCCAGCTGGCGACGGCCACGTCGTAGGTGGCGGTGTGCTGGAAGGCCTTGGCGGCCAGGGCGGTCCGCTCCGGCAGGGTGAATCCGCCCTGCTGCACGGCCGCGATCACCTCGGCGTAGTCACCGGTGTTCACGACCACCGCGACCGACGGGTGGTTCTTGGCGGCGGCGCGCACCATGGACGGGCCGCCGATGTCGATCTGCTCCACGCACTCGTCGATGCTCGCGCCCGAGGCCACGGTCTGGGTGAACGGGTACAGGTTCACCACGACGAGCTGGAACGCCTCGACCCCGAGCTCGACGAGCTGGTCGACGTGCTCCTCCTTGCGGGTGTCGGCCAGGATACCGGCGTGCACGCGCGGGTGCAGGGTCTTGACGCGACCGTCGAGGGTCTCCGGGAAACCGGTCAGGTCCTCGACCTTGGTGACCGGGATGCCGGCATCGGCGATCTTGTTGGCGGTCGAGCCGGTCGAGACCAGCTCCACGCCCGCCTGATGCAGGCCCGTGGCCAGTTCGATCAGACCGGTCTTGTCGTAGACGCTTACGAGGGCCCGCTTGATCGGCTTGCGTTCACTCACCGGAGAACTCGCTCATCTGGAATAACTGCCTTTCGTCCATCGGAGACAATGCCTCGGGTAGCGACGGCGGCGACGACCTCCGCCAGCAACCGCCGCTCCACGACCTTGATGCGCTCGTGCAGGGTGTCCTCGTCGTCATCGGGCAGCACCGCGACCGCCTCCTGCGCCAGGATCGGCCCCGTGTCCACACCCGAATCGACCAGGTGCACGGTCGAACCCGTGACCCGGACGCCGTAGGCGAGCGCGTCCCGCACCCCGTGCGCGCCCGGGAACGCGGGCAGCAGCGCGGGATGGGTATTGATGATGCGACCGCCGAAGCGGTCCATGAACTGCGGCCCGAGAATCTTCATGAAGCCCGCGGACACCACCAGATCCGGCTGGAACACGGCGACCATCTCGGTCAGCGCGGCATCCCATTCGGCGCGGCTCGCGAAATCGCCCAGCGCGACCTTGAACGAGGAGACGTCGAACGCCTCGGCATGCTCGGTGGCGGCGCAGTCGCGATCCACTCCGACGGCGACGACCTGGGCCGGATAGCCCGGCTGCCGGGTCGCTTCCAGGAGTGAACGCAGCAGCGATCCGGTGCCGGAGGCCAGCACGACAATGCTCGCGGGCGCGGTCGGCGGCAGCAACTGGGCGGGCGTGGACGTCAGCGCTCTACTCCCTGGGTATCGGAGCGGGAAGGGACGGCGGGGGGCGGTTCCGCCGCCTAAAGAGTAACTATCGCCCGATTGCTACTTGTCCGGCAGGTCTCCCTCTACCACTTCCGCGTCCACGATGTCGGGGTTCTCGGCGGATTTCACATCCACGCCGGATGCGTCGTCCTCGACCAACTCCGCGTCGAGGGCGCCGTCGAGATCCTCATCGTCGTACCAGCCGCCGCCGGTCGCCGGTACCGGGTCGTCGGCGTCCGCATCGTCGAATTCGTCGTCGTAGTCGTCCTCGTCGTCGTATTCGTCGTCGGCGTAGTAGTACTCGTCGTCCGGGTAGTCCTCGTCGTCGTAGTACTCGTCCTCGTACTCGTCGTAGACCGCCGCGCCTGCCACCGCCGGGCCGCCGAACCAGCGCGCGCCCAGCAGGCCCACGTATCCGGCGACGGCCAGCCAGACGAAGACCAGCGCCACGGTCACCGCGTCCGGCTCGATCCGGCCGAAGGTGCCCAGCGCGCCGCCGGCCAGCGCGCCCAGCAATGCCATCACCAGGGCAGCGACCCCGGCCGCGGTCAGCGTCGCCCACGGCGCGGCCGCCCGATCACGGGATGTGCGACCACAATCCAGCCCCGAGAGCACACCCACCGCGGCGGGCACCACCAGCAGCACGAGCCACCAGAGAGCCACCGGACCCGACGGCACCGCCGCCGCCACCGGCACCGCGGGCACCGGCGCGCCCTGAATCGCGAACAGGCTCAACGATCCCGGGCCGATGTGCACCTGCCCGCCCATCAGCACGCTCACCGCGTCGACCGCCACGTTCGGCAGGTAGGCCAGTGACAGCAGCGTCAAACCCAGTGCGCCGACGGCGTTTCCGGAAGCCTGGTAGGTGTCGCCGAGCCGGGACCAGTGCGCCAGGAAGGACACCACGGTCACCGCCGCACCGGCCGCCAGCAGCCGCCCCGCCGCTCGCAGACCCGCACGGAAACCGGGAATCACCCAGTCCGGCAAGGGAATCGGCAGCAGATCGGTGAGATCACGCCAGCGCCGGGTCGCGATACCGACCAGTGCCGCCAGCAGATTCAGACCGAGCACCAGGGCGAACGCGATCAGCGTGTCCGGCGGTTGCAGCGCCACCACCGCCGACGCGTCGCCCGCCACCGCCAGGCACACCGCGGTGATCACCAGCGGCCCGCCCACCGCCGCGGCGACCACCCAGCCCAGTTCATCGGTCTCGCAGTCGGGTCCGGCGCCCGCGGCACTCTCGCGGGTCACCAGCCACAGCATCAGCGCGGTCGCCAGCAGCGGCCACAGCCCGATCCCGGTCTTTCCGATCACCAGCGGAACCTGGTGTACCGCAAGCCAGCTCGCGGCGATCGCCCCGGACGAGCCGTTCATGCCGCCGCCCGCCGCGAACAGCGTGCCGTACACCAGGATGAAGATCACCAGCATGGTGATGGCCGAGGGCCGGGCGGCCACCAGCATCAGCACCCGGGCGCGTTCGGGGGTCAGCGATCCGAAACCCCCGCCCCGCCGAACCGGCGGCCGCGGCGACTCCCGGAGATCGGGGTCGCTCAGGCGAGCCAGGGCAGTTCTGGGGGCACTCATGGACAACCAGCGTGGCAGCATCTCGGAAACCGGGGGGTCAGGCGCGCCGGAACAGCCAGTCGACCGACGGGCAGCCCGGCGCACGGGCAAAGAGAACGGCCCCCGGTGACACACCGGAGGCCGCGCTCACGAGCAGTGAAATTACTTGTCGTCCTGGCCCGGACGGAATGCGCGAGTGGCGTCGGCCGCCGGATCGGCGGCCTGCTCGCCGCCGAAGGGCTGCGCCGGGCGCTGCGCCTGCGCACCGAAGTGCTGGGTCGCGTCGGTGCCACCGGCGGGCTGCTGCGGCTGCTGACCGTACGGCGACTGCTGACCGTAACCGGCGGGCTGCTGACCGTAGGACGGCTGCTGCTGACCATAGGTCGGCTGCGAACCGGTGCTGTATCCGGCGGGCTGCTGACCGTAGGACGGGGCCTGCTGACCATAGGACGGCTGCTGTCCGTACGACGGCTGCGCGGCCTGCTGACCGTACGACGGCTGCTGACCGTATCCGCCCTGCTGACCGAACGACGGCTGCTGGAACTGCGAACCGGAGGTGCTGAACGGCTGCTGACCGTAACCACCCTGCGCGGCAACCGGTTTCGGCGCCGGCGCCTTCATGATCCCGAGCTCGAACAGCAGCGCCACCACGGCCACCACGGCCTGCACGAAGGCCAGGAACAGGATCACCCAGCCACCCCACTTCAGCGACATGCCTTCGCCGAGGTCGAAGGAGCTGAACAGGATGCCGAGGAACGAGGCCAGCGACACCGCCGCCACCAGGCCCGGGTTGGCGGTCTGCTTCGGCAGCAGCGACAGGCCCGCCAGCAGACCGGCCAGCAGACCCAACGTCACCAGGGTGGCCGCGCCGGTGTTCTGGAACAGGCTGAAGGTGGTGTCACTGCTGCGGAGTCCGCCGATCTCCATGCCGGTGTAGGGCGCGAAGCCCAGCAGGAAGTTGATGACGCCCAACGCGGCGATACCGACGGTCAGGAAGAAAGGCAGGCCCTTGCCCGCGACGGGCGATGTCCCCGGACCGGCAGCGGGAGCGCCTGCGGGCTGCGAGCCGTATCCGGGCACGGAGGAGGGCGTCGGCTGGGGCGCGTTGTATCCCGAGCCCCCGGTCGGGTATGACATGTCGTCGTCTCCTATCGAGTCGTCCGTTCGTTCACGAACCTCCACCGACGCTACTGCACTCTGCGGTCGGGGGCACCATCTACCACCAGCCGTGGCCTTACCGCAATACCCGAAATCGCGCCCGTGCACACCCCCGACAACGCATGAAGGCCGCCCGTCGAATTCGACAGGCGGCCTTCGTGATCAGCTGTTCAGGCGGGCCCGGCCCACCATTCCCTCGCCCTGTGCCCCGCTTCCGGAAGGAAGCGGGGCACGAGAACATCAAGCGCTGATGGAAGCCTTTTCCAGGATCTCGCGCGCCAGGGCGGCGGTCTCGGACGGGGTCTTGCCGACCTTCACACCCGCGGCCTCGAGGGCGTCCTTCTTGGCCTGGGCGGTACCGGCCGAGCCGGACACGATGGCGCCCGCGTGGCCCATGGTCTTGCCCTCGGGCGCGGTGAAGCCCGCGACGTAGCCGACGACCGGCTTGGTGACGTTGGCCTGGATGTAGGCCGCGGCCCGCTCCTCGGCGTCACCGCCGATCTCGCCGATCATGACGATGAGCTTGGTCTCCGGGTCCTTCTCGAACGCCTCGATGGCGTCGATGTGGGTGGTGCCGATGACCGGGTCGCCGCCGATGCCGATGGCGGTGGAGAAACCGAAGTCCCGCAGCTCGTACATCATCTGGTAGGTCAGGGTGCCGGACTTGGAGACCAGGCCGATCGGGCCCTTGCCCGCGATGTTGGCCGGGGTGATGCCGACCAGCGACTCACCCGGGGTGATGATGCCGGGGCAGTTCGGGCCGATGATGCGGGTCTTGCCGCCCTTGTCCACGTTGTAGGCCCACGCGTAGGCGGTGTCCTGCACCGGGATGCCCTCGGTGATGACCACCAGCAGCGGGATCTCCGCGTCGATGGCCTCGATGATGGCGTCCTTCGAGAAGGCCGGGGGCACGAAGGCGATGGAGGTGTCGGCGCCGGTCTTCTCCATGGCCTCGGCCACGGACGCGAACACGGGCAGCTCGACCTCGTTGCCGTCCCTGTCGACGTGCTTGACGGTGGTGCCCGCCTTGCGCGCGTTGACACCGCCGACCACGTTGGTGCCCGCCTTCAGCATCAGCGCGGTGTGCTTGGTGCCCTCGCCGCCGGTGATGCCCTGGACGATGACCTTGTTGTCCTTGTTCAGGAAGATAGACATGTTCGTGGTCCTTTACTTGGCCGAGCCGTTGGAAGAAGCTGCCAGTTCGGCCGCTTTATCAGCGCCTTCGTCCATGGTCTGAGCGAGAGTCACCAGCGGGTGGTTGAAGTCGGCGAGGATCTTGCGACCCTCCTCGACCTTGTTGCCGTCGAGGCGGACGACCAGCGGCTTGTTGGCCTCGTCGCCCAGGGTGTTCAGCGCGCCGACGATGCCGTTGGCGACCGCGTCACAGGCGGTGATGCCGCCGAAGACGTTCACGAACACGGACTTGACCTGAGCGTCGTTCAGGATGACGTCGAGACCGGCGGCCATGACGGCGGCCGAGGCGCCGCCACCGATGTCGAGGAAGTTGGCGGGCTTGACGCCGCCGTGGTTCTCACCGGCGTAGGCGACGACGTCGAGGGTCGACATGACCAGACCCGCGCCGTTGCCGATGATGCCGACCTCGCCGTCGAGCTTGACGTAGTTGAGGTCGTTCTCCTTGGCCTTGAGCTCGAGCGGATCGGTGGCGTCGATGTCCGCGAACTCGGCGTGGTCGGGGTGGCGGAACTCGGCGTTCTCGTCCAGGGTCACCTTGCCGTCGAGGGCCAGGATCTCGTCGTTGGGGGTACGCACCAGCGGGTTGACCTCGACCAGGGTGGCGTCCTCGTTGATGAACACCTCCCACAGCTTCTGGATGGTCACCGCGGCGGCGTCGAGGATGTCGGCGGGCAGGTGGCCCTGCTCGGCGATGGAACGGGCGAAGGCCAGGTCGACACCCTTGACGGCGTCGACGGCGACCTTGGCGAGACGATCGGGCTTGGTGGCCGCGACCTCTTCGATCTCCATGCCGCCCTCGACCGAGCACATGGCCAGGTAGGTGCGGTTGGAACGGTCCAGCAGGAAGGAGATGTAGTACTCCGAGGCGATGTCCTTGGCCTCGGCAACCAGGATCTTCTTGGTGATGTGGCCCTTGATGTCCAGGCCCAGGATGTTGTTGGCGTGGGTGAACGCGTCGTCCGGGGTGGCGGCGTACTTCACGCCACCGGCCTTGCCGCGGCCACCGACTTTGACCTGCGACTTGATCATTACCGGCTTGCCGATTTCTTCGGCGATCGCGCGGGCGTCCTCGGCCGAGTCCGTGACGCGGCCCTCCGACGAAGGCACTCCGTGCTTCACGAAGAGTTCCTTCGCCTGATATTCGAAGAGATCCATGTACTCACCGTCTCGTCTGCGTTGTGGTGACAACGTCTTGGTTGGCGGCCCGTCGTCGGAGGCGGGTCGAGTCGGACTCTAATCAGTCACATGGAGCGGAAATCAGCCGCATACAGCCTAAGTGGCGCAGGTCACGGTGGTGTCTCCACGATCCCAAAAGCCCTTGTCAATGCTACTCATCGGTAGCTTGTTGACCCGGCGCCAGGTGGAGCACACGAATCTCGGAGAGTGACCCGCGCTACTACGTTGCGTCGTTGGAAAACCTCACCCGGTTACCCACAGCACAGTGAGCGCATTCCGGCGCACAGAGTGATGAATGTCACACGAACGTGTCGAACCAGGTTCATCGCTTGCTGAGCCGCAATCGTTTCGTTACCGTCGTTGCGGTCGATGTCACAACCCGGTCACGGACAGGAGGACGGCAGGCTTGACGCAGCACAGCGCTCCCAGCACCATGAGCCGCACCGCAGGCGACTTGTCGGCCCCGCGATACTCCTCGGACCGGCGCAAATGAGCGACGGCCCCTTCCCCTCGCAGCACCGGACCCGACGTGGCCACCGCTACCGCGAGGACATAGAGAATTACGGCGGCGCAACCACTTTCGACGCACCCCTCGCGGTCCAGAGCACGGTCACCCACGGCGATTGGGACGCAACCCAGGCGTGGAACTCCGACTCGCAGTGGAATGCCGACGCCCAGCAGTGGAATTCCGAGGCGCAGTGGCAGTCCGGCGCGCAGTGGAACTCCGACGCCGACTGGAACGGCGGCCAGCAGTGGGAGCAGCAGCCCCAGCAGTGGAACGAGCCCGCCTGGCAGGCCGAGCAGAGCTGGCAGTCCCCCGAGCAGAGCTGGGACGACTCCGCGCAGAGCTGGGACGACCCCAACGCCCAGACCACCGCGAACGGCTGGGCCGCCCCGAATCCGAGTGCCTGGGCCCCGCAGTCGCGGACCAACTGGGATCCGACCGCGGACCCGACCCCCTCCGACGATTACCGGCCGGTCTACACCTTCCGTACCGCCTCCGGTGACAAGCTCCAGTTCTCCGGTGACGGCGCGCGCGTGGATCGCGGTGCGCGGGAATCCGATTCCGACGACGAGGCGCGCCCCGTCCGTTCGGGCGGCAAGCGCCGCGCGGGTGGCACCCATCGCGTGCCCGCCCCGCCCGCCGCGCTCAAGGGCCGCGCCGCGGTCGTCGCGGTGGCCGCCGGCGCGGTCGTGGCCGCGGGCCAGGCCACCATCGAGGCCGCGGGCCACGACAGCAGCAATGTCGACTACCAGGCCGCCAACCAGGTCAAGGAAGTCGCGGCCACCTCGGTGGTCGGCGACGGCGGCTCGGGTTCGCCGCAGGTGGTCAACCCGAACTCGCCCGCCAGCCTGGACCAGTTCAACGACATCCTGGCCAAGGGCAAGCAGTACGCGGCCGACATGGCCCAGGCCGAGGCTTCGAAGTACCGCCCGCTGTGGACCAAGTTCACCGCCGCCGGCACCTTCACCTCCGGCTTCGGCATCCGCTGGGGCGTCGCGCACCAGGGCGTCGACATCGCCGCCCCCATCGGCACCCCGATCTACGCGGTGGCCGACGGCACGGTCCTCGAGGCCGGTCCCGCTTCCGGCTTCGGCATGTGGGTGCGACTACTGCACGATGACGGCACCGTCACCATCTACGGCCACATCGACACCACCACGGTCTCCCAGGGCCAGCGCGTCATGGCCGGTGACCAAATCGCCACCGTCGGCAACCGCGGCTTCTCCACCGGCCCGCACTGCCACTTCGAGGTCTGGCTGAACGGCGTCGACAAGATCGACCCCCTCCCCTGGCTCGCCTCCCGAGGCATCTCCCTCGGCCCCGAACGGGACTGACGGACAACCGAATACCACCGAAAGGCGCGCCCACAGCGGCGCGCCTTTCGTCATTGCCGGAGTCGGCGTTCAGGCCTCGCCGTCGGCGGAGGGGCCGGGTCGCGGCGCGCCCAAGGCCCCGCAGCCGGTCCGGCCACCGCTTGCGGCTGCCCGGATACCGGCCGCCCGGATCTCGTTGCGGTACGGGCGATTCTGGAGGCCGCAGGGCACGGTCCACCGCAACGGCCGGGCTGATCGAGGTCACGTGACGCGACAACTGATTTCGCGAGGTTCCGGGTAACTCACCGGGTACGACCGAAATCGGTTCGGCTCCCAACCGGCTGGCACGGGTGCAGAACCGTTCACGGCTCGCTGCCGCCCGCTGAAGGCGCGGGGAGGCGGCGGCGGCGGTACCAGCGGATCAGGGCGTCGGTGGACGAATCCGCCTGGGGTGCGGGGTCTTCGGGTGAGGTGAGCAGTGGTTCCAGGGCCAGGGCCTGGGCCTTGCCGAGTTCCACGCCCCACTGGTCGAAGCTGTCGATGCCCCAGATGGCGCCCTCGGTGAAGACGATGTGCTCGTAGAGGGCGATGAGCTGGCCCAGCACCGACGGGGTCAGCTGGGGGGCGAGGATGGCGGTGGTGGGGCGGTTGCCCGGCATCACCTTGTGCGGCACGATCTTCGGGTCGGTGCCCTCGGCGGCGATCTCCTCGGCGGTCTTGCCGAAGGCCAGCACCTTGGTCTGGGCGAAGAGGTTCGACATCAGGATGTCGTGCATACTGCCGGTGCCGTCGAGGGTGGGCAGATCGTCGGTGGGGCGGGCGAATCCGATGAAATCGGCGGGTGCGAGCACCGTGCCCTGGTGCAGCAGTTGGTCGAAGGCGTGCTGGCCGTTGGTGCCGGGCTCGCCCCAGAAGATCTCGCCGGTGCCGGTCGGCACCGGAGTCCCGTCCGCCCGAACGGATTTCCCATTCGACTCCATGGTGAGCTGCTGTAGATACGCCGGGAAGCGCGCCAGATCATTGGAGTAAGGCAGCACCGCGCGGGACTGCGCGCCGAAGAAGTTCGAGTACCAGACGCCGAGCAGGCCCAGCAGCGCCGGACCGTTCTCCGTCAGCGGCGCGGACTTGAAATGCTCGTCCACCCGGTGCATTCCGTCGAGGAACTCGGCGAAACGTTCCTTGCCGATGACCGCCATGACCGACAGCCCGATGGCCGAGTCGACGGAGTAGCGCCCGCCCACCCAGTCCCAGAAGCCGAACATATTGGCGGTGTCGATGCCGAAGTCGGCCACCCGCTGTGCGTGCGTGGACACCGCCACGAAGTGCTTGGCCACCGCGTCTTCGCCGAGCGCCGCGACCAGCCAGCGCCGCGCCGCGGTGGCATTGGTGAGCGTCTCCAGCGTAGAGAAGGTCTTGGACGCCACGATGAACAGCGTGGTCGCCGGATCGAGCCCGTGCAGCTTCGAAACCAGGTCCGCCGGATCGACATTCGAGACGAAGCGCGCTGCGATGCCCGCGTCCGCGTAGTGCCGCAGCGCCAGGGTCACCATGGCCGGGCCCAGGTCGGAGCCGCCGATGCCGATGTTCACGACGGTGGCGATCCGCTCCCCCGTCGCGCCGCGCCACTGTCCCGAACGCACCTGATCGGTGAATTCGCCCATCCGGCGCAGTACTTCGTGCACATCGGTCTCGATGTCCTGCCCGTCGACCGTCAGCGGCTGCCCGACCGGCCGGCGCAGCCACACGTGCCCGACCGCGCGGTCCTCGGAGGTATTGATGTGCTCGCCCGCGAACATGGCGTCACGCCGCGCCTCGACCCCGGCGGTGTGCGCCAATTCGACCAGCAGATCGAGGGTCTCGCGCGTCACCCGATGCTTGGAGTAGTCGATGTGCAGATCCGCCACCTGGACGGTCAGCTCACCGCCGCGGCCCGGATCCTCCGCGAAGAATTCCCGCAGGTGCCGCGTGCCGATGGCCGCATGATGATCGTGCAGTTTCCGCCAGACCGCCGACGCGGTGATGTCGCTGCTCACTCGGGCGAGGGTACAACCACCGTGCTTATTTTGCCCTCCGCTTCGCTACGGGGGGGTTCGCGGCGCTGGAGGTCTCGTTCTTCCCTCCCTCCGCTCCTCCGCTTCGCTCCCCCGCTCCGCTCAGTCCAGAACGAGACGCGCCGCGAACCTTTTAGCTGTTCAGCGATAAGTCCTGTGACTCGAGGCAAATTCGGCCCAGCGGCATAGGCTGGCGAAATGGTGACTGAAAGCGGCCTACTCTCGTCCATTCCCACGCAACTCTGGATCGGCGGACCGGTGGACGCCACGGGGGGTGCGACGTTCCCGGTACACAATCCGGCCACCGGTGAGGTCATCGCCCGGGTCGCCGATGCCACCCCGGATGACGCGGTGCGGGCCCTCGACGCGGCGGTGGCCGCGCAGGCGGAGTGGGCGGCGACACCGGCCCGGCAGCGCGGGGAGATTCTGCGCGCGGTGTTCGATGCGATCACCGCGCGGTCCGCGGAGTTCGCGCTGCTGATGACCCTGGAAATGGGAAAGGCGCTGCCGGAGAGCCGCAATGAGGTGCGCTACGGGGCGGAGTTCTTCCGGTGGTTCAGCGAGGAGGCGGTCCGGATTCACGGCCGCTATCAGCCCGCCCCGGCCGGGACCGGGCGGATTCTCGTGCACAAGCAGCCGGTGGGCCCGTGCCTGGCCATCACGCCGTGGAATTTCCCGCTGGCCATGGGCACCCGCAAGATCGGCCCGGCGCTGGCGGCCGGGTGCACCATGATCGTGAAGCCCGCGGGCGAGACGCCTCTGACCATGCTGCTGCTGGCCCAGCTGTGCAGCGCGGCGGGACTGCCCGACGGCGTGCTGTCGGTGATCACCACCTCGCACTCGAGCGCGGTGACCGCACCGCTGCTCAACGATCCGCGGCTGCGCAAGCTGACCTTCACCGGTTCCACCCCGGTCGGCAAGAAGCTGGTGGAGCAGTCCGCGCACGGCCTGCTGCGCACCTCCATGGAATTGGGCGGCAATGCCCCGTTCGTGGTCTTCGACGACGCGGATATCGATGCCGCCGTGCAGGGCGCGGTGCTGGCCAAGCTGCGCAACGGCGGTGAGGCGTGCACCGCCGCCAACCGTTTCCACGTCCAGAATTCGGTTCGCCAGGAATTCACCGACAAGCTGACCGCGGCCATGGCGGCGTACCAGCTCGGCAATGGCGTGGACCCGGACACCACCCTCGGCCCGCTCATCAACGCCGACCAGCTCGACACCGTGAGCGAACTCGTGGACGACGCGGTATCGGCGGGCGCGCAGGTCAAGCTGGGCGGCAAGGCCCCCGGCGGCCCCGGCTGGTTCTACCCGGCGACCGTCCTCACCGATATCCCGCCCGCGGCCCGCATCCTGCGCGAGGAGGTGTTCGGCCCGGTCGCCCCGATCGTCGGCTTCGACACCGAGGAGCAGGGCCTGGCCGCCGCCAACAACACCGAATTCGGCCTGGTCGCATACGTTTACACGCGCAGCCTGGACCGCGCGCTGCGGATCGCAGAGGGCCTGGAGACCGGCATGGTCGGCGTCAACCGCAGCGTCATCTCCGACCCGGCCGCCCCCTTCGGCGGCGTGAAGGAGTCCGGCTTCGGCCGCGAGGGCGGCTTCGAGGGCATCGAGGAGTACCTCAGCACGAAGTACATCGCCCTGCCCTAGTCGGCCAGCCCCTTCAGCACCGAGTTCAGCGCCAGATCCCAGCGGCGCTGGACTCCTTCGGGCGTGCCGCCCAGGCGCCGGGCCGCCTCGGCGGCCGCCATGCCCTGCACCAGGGCCACCACCACGTGGGCGATATCGGTGGCGTCGCCGCGCACCACGCCCGCGTCCACGCAGCGCTGCACCAGGTCCACGATGAAGACCCGCAGCGAGGCACTGGCTTTCAGCTCCTCGGGCCCGGGATCGAAGTCGGTGAAGGGGCGCGCGAACATGATCTCGGCGAGCACCCGGTTCCCGAGCATCCAGCCGCGATAGGCGGCCATCACGGCCAGCAGGTCCGCGCGCGGGTCGGCGGTCCGGGGCACCGCATCGAGCTGCCCGCGCAGCAGCCGGAAGCCCTCGAAGTACACCGCGCGCACCAATCCACCCTTGTCCCCGAACAATTCGTAGAGCGCGGGGGTGGAGGTCCCGGCCCGGGTGGCGATGGTGCGGGCGGTGAATCCGGCGACGCCGTCGCGGGCCAGCAGCTCGACGGCGACCGCGAGGAGTTGCTCGCGGAGTTCCGGGGTTCGCTGTTTGACGCGGGGCACGGCGGCAGTTTATCGAAACAGCGTCACGATTCCGGATCTCAATCGTGACAGTGTTTCGAAACAGTGTTACGTTCGGCTCGTCCGACCTCGGACACCTTCGCTCACGAGGAGAGCAGCATAGGACAGCAGCAGACGACGGCCGTGCTCGGCGACCCCGATACCTGGGGTGAACTGCGAGAACGCACGGTGACCTGGCATGACCCGATGACCACGGTCACCCTCGGGCTGGCCATGAGCGGGGCCGACTATCTGACCGCGATGGCCGAGGGCAAGTTGCCGGTCTCACCCATCATCTCGACCGCCGGGATGGAGGCCGTCCACATCGAGCCGGGCGACGTGCTCATGCGCTGCGTGGCCGACGAATCGTTCGTCAATCCGATCGGCGTGGTGCACGGCGGACTTATCAGCATGCTGCTCGATTCGGCGGCCTCGGCGGCCGTGCACAGCACGCTGCCCGCCGGCGTCGGCTTCACCACCATCGAGATCAAGGTGAGCTATTTGCGGGCGGTGCGCGCGGGTGACGAGCTCCTGGTGCACGGCTGGGTGGTCAAGCCCGGCTCGCGGATCTGCTTCGCGGAGGCCGACATTCGCTCGGCCGACGGCAAGGCCGTGGCCACCGCCACCACCACGCTGCTCATTATCGGCGGTTGACCGCAGGAACAGGCAAAACCGCCCCGGGGTCGAGACACCCGGGGCGGCCTGGGAAGGCTGCATCCGTGGCTCCGCATGCAGCAGGCATGAGGCGAGATCAACTCACAGGCACTCGCAGGAGCCCGCGAACAAGCCGCAGCTAGGACGCGGTGGCATGCTCGTTGTATCGGAGCGAGCGGTGCTGCGCGTTAACGAGGGTTCTCAATGCCCCAGTCGGCCGCGACCGAGGCGGAGCAGGAGCATCGCCAGGGTGTGGCCCTCCTGGCCCAGCTCGCTGAAGCGCTCGAGCACCTTCATCTCGCGGGAGTGGACGAGCTTGGGCCCGCCGTTCGCCATTCGAGTCCGCCCGATGATGCGCGAAACCTCGGTGCGGCGCTTGATGGCGGCGAGGATTTCGGCGTCCAGCTTGTCGATTTCCAAGCGCAGCTTTTCGATCTCAGCCTCGGAGGGCAGGGCCGAGTCCGACCCGGTGGCGGACTCGGAATGTCCCGTCGTCGAGATGCTCATTCTTTCAACTCCTCGTGGTCCCGAACGTCGATCGGCGCGTGGACCCGTGCTGTTACCGATCGGTTCTTCACCAAGAATCTGACCTGTTGGCCATACATTGTCCCCCCGGGATGGTGCTCAGGTGCAATGCGTCGCAATCGACCCGGTCATTGGACGAGTGTGCCACGCATGATGACCCAAGCAAAACGGGTTCGTGTGTGAATCTTCTGAGTTTTCGCACCCGGCCCGGTTCACCGGGAGTTCGCCGGACCGGCACTTATCGGACACCTGTGCGATCCGGTCCGCCGCCTGTCGGTGTGCGCCGGTAGCGTGGATGGGCGATGAACACGACGGTGGCACGGGACGAGCAGAAGATGGTCGAGCAAGCGCGGGGAGGCGGAGCATTGCTCGAGGGGTTGAATCCACAACAGCGTGCTGCGGTGATGCATACGGGCACCCCGCTGCTGATCGTGGCCGGGGCCGGGTCGGGCAAGACCGCGGTGCTCACCCGTCGCATCGCCTATCTACTCGACGCGCGCGGGGTGCGGCCGGGCGAGATTCTGGCCATCACGTTCACCAACAAGGCCGCCGCGGAGATGCGCGAACGCGTCGCCGGGCTGGTCGGCCCGCGCGCGGCGGGCATGTGGGTGTCCACCTTCCACTCCAGCTGTGTGCGCATCCTGCGCACCCAGGCCGGGCTGGTGGCGGGGCTGAACTCCAACTTCTCCATCTACGACGCCGATGATTCGCGCCGGCTGCTGGGCATGATCATTCGCGATTTCGACATCGACGCGAAGAAGTACTCGCCGCGGCTGCTGTCCACCGCCATCTCGAATCTCAAGAACGAGCTCATCGATCCCGAGCAGGCCGCCGCCGACGCCGAGACCGAGGACGCCGAGCTGCCGCGCATCGTGGCCAAGGTCTACGACGAGTACCAGCGGCGGTTGCGCGCGGCCAATGCCATGGACTTCGACGATCTGATCGGTGAGACGGTGTCGCTGCTGCAGCGGCATCCGCAGGTGGCCGAGTACTACCGGCGGCGCTTCCGGCACGTGCTGGTCGACGAGTACCAGGACACCAACCACGCCCAGTACGTACTGGTGCGCGAACTGGTGGGCCATCACCGGAATCTGTGGGGCGACGCGACCGAGACCGACGACGACAACCGGGTGCCGCCGTCGGAACTGTGCGTGGTGGGTGACGCCGACCAGTCCATCTACGCCTTCCGCGGCGCGACCATCCGCAATATCGAGGAGTTCGAGCGCGACTTCCCGGACGCCGAAACCATTCTGCTGGAACAGAACTACCGCTCCACCCAGCACATTCTGACCGCCGCCAACGCGGTCATCGCCCGCAACGAGGGGCGGCGGGAGAAGAAGCTGTGGACCGATGCGGGCGACGGCGATCTGATCGTCGGCTACGTGGCCGACAATGAGCACGACGAGGCCTCGTTCGTGGCCCGCGAGATCGACAAGCTGGTCGACCAGGGCGACGCCAACTACGCGGATGTGGCCGTCTTCTACCGCACCAACAACAATTCGCGGGCGCTGGAAGAGATCTTCATCCGAATGGGCCTGCCCTACAAGGTCGTCGGCGGTGTGCGCTTCTACGAGCGCAAGGAGGTCCGCGACATCGTGGCCTATCTGCGGGTGCTGGAGAATCCGGACGACGCGGTGAGCCTGCGCCGGGTGCTGAACACTCCGCGCCGCGGTATCGGCGATCGCGCGGAGGCTTGCGTGGCCGTGCACGCCGAGCAGCGCAATATCGGCTTCGCGCAGGCACTCCGGGACGCGGCCGAGGGCAAGGTGGCCCTGCTCAATACCCGTTCGCAGCGGGCGATCTCCGGCTTCCTGGAGCTGCTGGAAGAGATCCGGGCGGCGGGCAAGCAAGAAGACATGGACTTCCCGGACGTGGGTTCGGTGGTGGAGGCGGTGCTGGACCGCACCGGGTACCGCGCCGAGCTGGAGGCCTCCGACGATCCGCAGGACGGTGCGCGGCTCGACAACCTCAATGAATTGGTCAGCGTCGCACGCGAATTCAGTTCCGAGGCGCGCAACAATGTGGAGGCGGCCCGCGCCGAGGGCATCCTGCCCGAGCAGGCCGAGGGTGAGCCGGAGCCGGGTTCGCTGGCCGCGTTCCTGGAGCGCGTCTCGCTGGTGGCCGACGCGGATCAGATTCCCGAAGAGGGTTCGGGCGTGGTCACCCTGATGACCCTGCACACCGCCAAGGGCCTGGAGTTCCCGGTGGTTTTCGTGACCGGCTGGGAGGACGGGCAGTTCCCGCACATGCGCGCGCTCGGCGATCCCACCGAACTCCAGGAGGAGCGCCGCCTGGCGTACGTGGGCATCACTCGCGCCCGCAAGCGCCTGTACCTGACCCGCGCGATCGTGCGCTCGGGCTGGGGTCAGCCGGTCTCCAATCCGGAATCCCGCTTCCTCCAGGAGATTCCGGGCCACCTGCTGGACTGGCGCCGTCTGGAGCCCGCACCCTCGCAAGCTTCGCGCGGCTTCCGCCGCCGCGGCGAGGACGATGGCCTGGAACGGGATTGGACGCGCGGCGACGGCTGGTCCGAGCAGCGCCCGGGTGTGCGTGGCGAGCGCCGCCCCGCTCCCGCCGCGGCCGCCTCCGGCAAGCGCAACAACACCAATCTGGTACTGGCCGTGGGCGACCGGGTCAATGACGACAAGTACGGGCTGGGCCGAGTGATCGCCGCCGAGGGCTTCGGCGCGCTGGCCACGGTCACCATCGACTTCGGCACGGCAGGCAAGATCCGGCTGATCCCCCAATACAGCCGAACCCTGACCAAGCTCTGATCAGCTGGTGTAGAGCCGGAGGACGTCGTATGCGCGTACGGCGTCCTCGGGGAACACCAGAATCTGGAAGCGGTCCTTGATGTTCCGCCACCGGTGGATGCTGGTCCGGCCCATGGTGGCGCGAACGCCGTGCGTGCGCAGCAATTGCCGGACGGTGCGTGCGGACGTCATGTCGTAGACGGTGGCCGCGGGCACGAGCAGCCCGAAGTCGCCGTCGTCGGTGCGTGTCCGGAGTTTCATCCTCGACTCCCGGTGTCCTGCTTGGCTTTCAGCATGGCCAGCTGCGCCTGTTCCTCATGATGATGGACGACATCCAGCGCCGCGCGCTCCTCGGGTGAGTCTGCGATGAGGAACCCGCCGGTTCCCGACTTGCCCGCGGAGCCCAGCTTGCTCATCTTCTTCGGCACGGCAGCGCCCTGATACGCCAGGGGAATCGGATGCCCGTGCGCGTCCACCGGTCCGAGCGACTGGTGCACCTCGATGTACTCGCCGTGCGGCAGCCGCTTGATGATGCCGGTCTTGATGCCGTGCTCGAGCACCGCCCGATCGCTGCGCTGCAGCCCCAGGCGGAACCGGTAGGTGACCGCGTAGGCCAGCGGTGGCAGGAGCAGCAGTGCGATCCGGAAGAACCAGGTGGTCGCGTTCAGCGAGACATCGAACTTCAAGGCGATGATGTCGTTCACGCAGGCGAAGGTGAGCACCAGGTGGAAGGCGATGGCCATGGCCCCGATCGCGGTGCGCACCGGCACATCTCGCGGCCGCTGCAGCGGATTGTGACGCGCGGTGTCGCGAGTGAGCCGCTTCTCGATCCACGGGTAGATCGGGATGACCACCAGCACCAGGCCCACGATGATGGCCACCCAGAAGGCCGCGGAAATGGTGTAGCCGCCGAGGTAGATCTCCCAGGGCGGCATGAGCCGGGCCAGGCCGTCGGTCCACATCATGTAGAAGTCGGGCTGCGATCCCGCCGAGATCTGGGCGGGGATTGCCGGGGACCGGAATTCCTTGATGCCGACCGGGAAGTCGGCCTGGCCGACCGTCGAGTGAGCACACTTTGGCCGCAACGAACCAGCGAAGCTGGCGAAGTGCCACAGCGGACATAACCCCTGTATTATATTTTGCGTGTGCCCGGGGAAATCTCGCTGCTCGAGCCGGTCGACGACTGGTTCATGAAGCTGTGCGAGTCGGATCCAGAAACGGCGGCATTGGTCGAGCAGGCGTTGGACAGGCTTGCCGAGGTGGGCCCCACGCTCGGTCGTCCACTCGTCGATACGCTGGAGCACAGCCGACTACGCAATCTGAAGGAGCTGCGGCCCGGCTCCCGCGGTTCTTCGGAGATCCGGATGTTGTTTGTCTTCGACCCGGACCGCGAAGCCATCGTTTTGGTCGCCGGCGACAAGGCCGGTCGGTGGACTCGTTGGTACGAAGAGGCGATTCCGTTGGCTGAACATCGGTACGCGGACTATCGAGCCGAAAAAGACATGAGGCAGCAGGAGGAGCAGCCATGAGCCCCGCGCGTAACTGGCGTGACATCAAGGCGGAAGCCCATCGCCTACATCCGGAACTGGCGGATCCCGCGGTACGAGCCGAGGCGGCCGCACACCTCGATGCCTACATCGCGGGGTACCATCTGAAGGAACTCCGTAAGGCGGCGGGCAAGACCCAAGCCGATGTTGCCGCCGCCCTTCGGGTTTCGCAGTCTCGTGTCTCGCAGATCGAGAACGGCGATCTCGGCGCAATGGAACTCGACACGCTCCGCGCCTACGCCGAAGCCCTTGGCGGTCGTGTCGAGATCACTCTCAGCGTCGGTCAGCATACGATCAAGGTCGCCTAGATCCCGAGCACCCACCGAATCCAGCGATGGTCATCGCCACGATTCCGATGGCGGATCATCGCGCCCCGATCACCTCGGCAGGAGGTTCGACAGGGCCTCGTCGAGGGTGGGGTAGCGGAAGCGGAAGCCGTTGTGCCGCAGTACTTCCGAGGTGGCGTGCCGACCGGTCAGACCGAGCGCCGGGTCGGTGCGCAGGAGCACCGCGCCGATGGTGAGGGCCGGGGCCGGGGTGGGCGGCGACCACGGGCGGCGCAGCTGCCTGCGCAGAGTCGTCATGAGTTCTTTGTTCCGGACCGGGAAGTCGGTGGCGGCGACGACCACGCCGTTGGGCAGTGTCACCCGTGGGTCCAGGCCGAGCCCGGAGCGGACGATGGCCAGCCAGTCGTCGAGGTGGATCCAGCTGAACCACTGCCGTCCGCTGCCGACGCTGCCGCCGAGTCCGGCCTTGGTCAGCGCCACCAGGCGTTTCATGGCGGGTGCGTCGGGGTCCAGGACGATCGAGGTGCGCAGGATGGTCCGGTGGGTGGCGTTCGCGCCTTCGAAGGCCGCCTCCCAGGGCGCGGCCACCCCGGGCATCTGGGGCAGGCCCGGCTCGGGTAGCGGAGTCGCTTCGGTGCAGCGGGTTTCGCCCGCGTCGGCCCAGATGGCGGTGGTGCTGGCCTGGATCCAGTGGTCGATCGGGCGGTCCAAGCTCTTCGACGCCTCGACCAGGGCGCGGGTGGAATCGACTCGGCTGCGGCGCAATTCGGCGATATTGCGGGCGGTGGGGCGGCAGTCGACGAGTTTGCCCGCGAGATTGATGACCGCGGTGCGGCCGGGATTCCGCAGCGCGTCCGACCACGCGCCGACGGTGCGGCCGTCCCATTCGCATTGCGGGTAGGGCAGTTCCGGCACGGTGCGCCGGGTGAGGATGACCACGCGTTGGCCCCGGCAGGTGAGGTCGGCGGCGAGGGTGCGGCCCAGCGCGCCGGTGCCACCGGCGATCACGACCGTCAGGGCGTCGGCCGCCGGTTCGAGTCCGGCCAGTTGCGCGAGACGCGCGAAGCAGGTGTGGGTGTCGGTCTCGAGCCGGTCGCCGACGACCTTGCGCATGGCCGCGGCCGTGACACCGGTGAAGGTGAGCTGCTGGGTGAGCAGGGTGCCGCCGTCGCGCGCCGTGAGCGCCCAGCGCATGCGCATGGCGCCCGCGGGTTCGGGCTGCTCGATGGTGATTTCGCGCTCGGGCACGAAGGTCGAGAGCGTGAACGGTTTCGCGAGCCGCCCGTGCACCGCCCCGTTGACGCGCCCGCGCGGCAGATAGTCGCCGGTGACGCCCGCGCCGGGCGCGGCGTGCAGTGTCACGGCGGCGACGGCGGGATTCCATTCGGGCCAGCGGGCCGGATCGCCGAGCACCGTCCACAGCTGCCGCGGCGGCAGGGCGATCCACTGGCTGTACGTCGTTGTACGAGGCATAACCCGACGCTATAACCGCTGGGCTACCGCGGGAAGCGTGGCCTTCGTCGCAACGCCGATCCATCAGCCGCGCTTCTGGATACAACGGATTTCCGCCCTTGATGACACCCCGCGCCACCGCAGGGTGAGGGAGGATATCCCTGAGCCGATCGGCGCATTGCCCGGCCGGATCAGCGGACCGCATCCACCTCAGCCGACGTAGGCGCGCTCGATGATCGCCTCGACGTCCACGCCGGTGGGCAGGGTGCCGAAGGCGATGCCCCAGTCACCGCCGAACCGGGTGGCACAGAAGGCATCGGCCACCGCCGGGTGACCGTGGCGGACCAGCTGGGCACCCTGAAGTACCAGCGCCATCAGCTCCACCACACGCCGGGCACGGTATTCGATATCGGCGAAATCGGTGAGCTCCTTGCCGATTCGGTCGATGGCCGCATCCAGGTGGCGGTTCGCGCCGCGCGCCAGGTTGACCTCGGCGAAGAAGGCCTCGACCGTCTCGGGCTGGCGGCCCATGGCGCGCAGGGCATCCAGCGCCGCCACATTGCCCGAGCCCTCCCAGATGGACATGAGCGGGGCCTCGCGGTACAGCCGCGGCATGCCCGACTCCTCGGCGTAGCCGTTGCCGCCGAAGCATTCCAGGGCCTCGGCCGCGTGCGCGGGGGCGCGCTTGCACACCCAGTACTTGGTGACGGCCAGTGCGATGCGCCGGAAGGCGGCCTCGGCCGGATCGGCGTCGGCGCGGTCGGTGGCCCCGGCCAGGCGCAGCATGACCGTGGCCGCGGCATCGGACTCGATCACCAGGTCCGCCAGCACATTTCGCATGGCGGGCTGGTCGACCAGGTGCTTGCCGAACACCATGCGGTGCCGGGCGTGATGGGTGGCGAAGACGGCCCCGGTGCGCATGACGGTGGCCGAACCGATCACACAGTCCAGCCGGGTCATATTGACCATTTCGATAATGGTCTTCACGCCCGCGCCCTCCTGGCCGACCAGCCAGCCGATGGCGTTCTCGTACTCCAGCTCGGAGGAGGCGTTGGACTTGTTGCCCAGCTTGTCCTTCAGACGCTGGATGCGCAGCGCGTTGCGGGTGCCGTCGGGCAGCACGCGCGGCAGCATGAAACAGGACAGGCCGCCGGGGGCCTGGGCCAGTGTCAGGAACATGTCGCCCATGGGGTGCGAGGTGAACCACTTGTGGCCGACGATGCGGTACGTGCCGTCGGAAAGCGGTGTCGCCGTGGTGGTATTGGCGCGGACGTCGGAGCCGCCCTGCTTCTCGGTCATGGACATGCCCGCGATGAGACCCGCCTTGGTGGAGGGCTCGCGCAGGCCGAAGTCGTACACCGGCGAGGCCAGCAGCGGCTCGTATTTCGCGGCCAGTTCCGGATTGTGGCGCAGCGCGGGCACCACCGCGTAGGTCATGGAGATCGGGCACATGTGCCCGGCGTCGGACATGCCCCAGGCGTAGAGCTTGGCGGCCCGGGCGGTGTGCGCGCCCGGCCGGTCGTCGCGCCACGGCGCGCCGTGCAGGCCGTGCGCGACAGCGGTTTCCATGAGGTTGTGCCAGTACGGGTGGAACTCCACCTCGTCGATGCGATTGCCGAAGCGGTCGTGGGTGTACAGGACCGGCGGGTTCTCGTTGACCAGCCGTCCCCACTCCTGCGCCTCGGTGCCGCCCGCGAGCACACCCAGTTCCCGGACTTCCGCCTCGGCCCAGCCCGCGCCCTCCCGGTGCAGGCCCTCGATCAAGGCCGGATTGCGGGAGTTGTCGAACGGGAAGATGGGCGGCACCTGGTTGAAGACATCGTGCGTGTGCATTGCGGAGTGACTCCTATTCGTGTGGGAAGCCGCGTGATTCGGGTGGAACACCGAGTGCGCGCAGGGCGAAGGCCACCAGTTCCGGCAGCACGGATTCGCTCTGCAACTGCTCCGACAGCGGCCCGACCAGCACCTCGCCGATCGCGCCGACCAGCGCGGTGGCGGAGGTGAGCGGATCCTGCGGCGGCAGTTGGCCATCGGCGACGCCGTCGGCGATGGCGGATACGTAGGTCTGTGCGAAGGACCGGCGGAAGCGCAGGCGTTCGGCGTCAACGGCGGTATCCACGGGTTCGGCCAGCAGGACGTAGGCCAGTTTGGGGTTCTTGAGCGCGCGCCCGGCGAAGGTCTCGACCGCCGCGGTGACCCGGTCGCGGGCGGTCCGCCCCTCCCCCGCCGCCCCGGCCTGGGCCACGGCGTCCACCTCGCGGGTGACGACCTCGCGGAACACCGCGGTCACCAATTCGGCCTTGCCGCTGAAGTTCTTGTAGACCGTGCCGGTCGCGACCCCGGCCTCGGCGGCGACCGCGGCCATGGACAGTCCGGCGAAGCCGTCGCGGGACAGCACGGTCATGGCCGCCCGCACGATCGACCCCGCCTGCGCGTCCAGACGCGCCTGCACAGCGGGTGTTCTGCGATAGGCCATGCAAGAAGTGAACCATCAATTCATTTCTTGACGCAAGCCCACGCGTCGCCCACCGCCACCCTTCAATCGAGGCGCTCCGCGCCGCAATCCTCTTGTACGGCGTAACGTCGGCCCGGTGACAGTACGAGTGGAGCGCAACGGCCCCGTCCACACCGTGATCCTGCACCGCCCCGGGGCCCGCAACGCCGTCGACGGACCGACCGCGAAAGCCCTGGCCGACGCCTTCCGCGACTTCGACGCCGACCCCACCGCGGCGGTCGCCGTGCTGTGGGGCGAGGGCGGCACCTTTTGCGCGGGCGCGGACCTGAAAGCCCTTGGCACCGAGCGTTCCAACGCGGTCACCGAGGACGGCGACGGCCCCATGGGCCCCACCCGCATGAAGCTGTCCAAGCCCGTCATCGCCGCCGTCTCCGGCTACGCGGTCGCGGGCGGCATCGAACTGGCGCTGTGGTGCGATCTGCGAGTCGCCGAGCAGGACAGCACCTTCGGCGTCTTCTGCCGCCGCTGGGGCGTGCCGCTCATCGACGGCGGCACCGTGCGGCTGCCCCGCATCATCGGCGAGGGCCGGGCCATGGATCTGATCCTCACCGGCCGCGCCGTCGGTGCGACCGAGGCCCTGCAGATCGGCCTGGTCAACCGGGTGGTGCCGACCGGCGAATCCCGCCGGGCCGCCGAGGAACTCGCGCTCGAACTGGCCGCGCTGCCGCAGACCTGCCTGCGTTCGGATCGCATGTCGGTGCTGGAGCAGGACGGGCTGGAGGAGCCCGAGGCCATCGCCAACGAGCTGCGGCACGGCATGAAGGCGCTCATGGACGGGGCCCTGGACGGGGCGCAGCGGTTCGCCTCCGGTGCGGGCCGACACGGCCGCCCGGCCTCGTGAGGGCGCATGGATCTCTCGTGCGAGCGCATGAATCGGGGTAGCCCCGAATACGTCCGGCGGCGCGCCATGGAACCGATCGGTACGCTTGCCGTTCGATGAATCGGCTGAGCGTACTGGACGAGATTTTCCTGCGGTCGCATCGGGGCCTCGGCACCCCGATCGTCCTGCAGGGACTCTGGCGTACCGCCGAACCCGTGCATCCCGCCCTGCTCTGGCGGGTACACCGGGATCTGCGCACCGGGCCGCTCGGGCGGCGGGTGGTGCGCTCCCGGGTGCCGGGGGCGCGCCCGCGCTGGCAGCCGAACGAGTCGGCCCACCCGTTCACCATGGGCCCGGATCCGATACCGGTTGCGGCGGTCCTGGATTGGGCCGATCGGCAGGGCGCGGAGCTGAATCCGGAGACCGGGCCGGGCTGGCGGCTCTCGGCGGCGCGGCTCGATGACGGCGGCCGCGTGGTGGCCCTGACCTGCTCGCACGCACTGGCCGACGGGCGGGCGCTGACCCTGGCCATCGACAACGCACTGTCGGGCACGCCGCTCGCGGCCCCGCCCGCGGGCCATTCGGACTGGGCCGACGCGCGACGCATGTGGGCCACCGTCCTGGGCGGGACCGCCCGGGCGCTGCGCCACGGCATTCCGGAACGACCGAGTTCGCCACCGGATCGAAAGGCTCCGCCGACGGATCGGAAATCATTGCCCGGCGGCACGATTACCGGTGGGGCGGCCGTAACCTCGGGCGCGATCCTCGAGATTCCGGCCCGCGACTGGAACCGTGTCGCCGTCTCGCACGGCGGCACCGCCAATAGCCTGTTCGTGCATCTGGTCGCGAACATGCTGTGGGCCAGCGGTTTTCCCAGCGACACCATCGCGGCCAGTCTCCCGGTCGACACCCGCGACGAACCCCGCGTGGACAACGACATGTCCATGACCGAGGTCGCCATCACCCGCGACGACACCCCGGCGACCCTGCGCCGCAAGGCCCGCGCGGCCTACGAGCACCGCATGACCAGCCCCGGCGGCATCCCCGAGGAGATCCTCCAGGTCGTCCCCGACCGCTGGGCGTACCGGCTGGCCAAGGGCGCGGGCGAGCGGGACATCCTGTGCTCCAATATCGGAAACCTGCCGGAGTCGCTGCTGGCGCTGGGCCCGCACGGCTGCACCGGACTGGCGGCGCGGGCCATCCATCCCGGCCTGCGGCCGGACGCGCTGCCGCGCACCCGGCTCTCCGGATACCTGACCCGCATCGCCGACACCTACACGCTGTCGCTGGTGAGCCTGGATCCGCGGGCGATCCCCACCCCGGCCGCGCTCAGCGCGCTCGCCCGGACCGCGCTGGCCGAACACGGCCTGCGCGGGACCGCCTGGTAACGCCGCTCAGGCGAGAACCGGAATCCGGACTCCCTGCCAGGCAAGACGTTTGGCGCGATCCGGATCGTTCTCGACCCGCGCCGGCGCGTCCAGCACCATGGTGGCCCGCTGATCCTCGGTGTACGCGGGCCAGTTCGGCAGCGGAGTTCCGTTGCGCGCGAAGGCCAGCCAATTGTCCTGGAACTGACGCGAGACCGAGCGGAAACCGCGGTGACCGCCCGCGGCGGTCATGGCCCGGCCGACCGGCGAGTCCACCGCACCGAAGACCGGGATCAGGTCCAGGGCGTGGGTGGCGCCGAAGCCCGCCAATTGAATTGCGCGCGGCGCGAAGTCGTAGCGGTAGGCGTAGGTGGGCGCGAAGCGGCTGTGCGCCTCCATGACCCGCACCGACGGCCGCCAGAAGGTGAAGTCGCCGCCCATGCGGACGGTGGCCTTCTTGCCGGGGAAGCCGGGATAGGCCGCGGTGACCCGGGATTCGATGGCGACGCCGGAATCGGCGAGCGCCTCGTGCAGGCGCTCGGGCGAGGTGGGCATGGTCTGGCCGAGTTTGGTGAAGATGGGGCTGTCGCCGCCCTCGCTCAGCGCCTGGTCGACGTGGCGCAGCAGCCAGCGCATGCGGTCGGGGGTGGTGGGCAGGGTGTCGTCGAAGCGGACGAAGAGGGTGGCCTCGTCACGATTGGTGCCGATGATGAGCGGCACCCGGTGCGCGGTGCCATCGGTGAAGGCCGTGATCAGGCCGGTGGGCAGGTATTCGCCGTCGACCGTCGGCGCGACCGGGAAGAGGCCGGGCTGTTCGTGCATCACCTGGGCGACCGTGTGGTCCACGGCCCGGCGGATGTCGTTGGCCGGGGCCGTGCGCAGGACCTGAGCCGCGTCCTCCGGTGTGACGCCGAGCCGGTCGAGACAGCGGCGGGCGAAGAGCCGGGCCTCGGCCTGCGTCGGGGCCCAGTCGGCGGGCGCGCTCTGGGCGATGCCGCGATGGAACAGGCCCGCGGCGGCGGGCGTGCACATCAGCGCCAGCACGGCGTGCGCGCCCGCGGATTCGCCGAAGATGGTGACATTGTTCGGATCTCCGCCGAACGCGCCGATATTGCGCCGCACCCACTCCAACGCCGCGACCTGATCGCGCAGCCCCAGGTTGGAGTCGAATTGGCTGGTGGGCGTGGAGTATTCACCGAAATCGACATAGCCGAAGGCGCCGAGCCGGTAGTTGATCGACACCACGATCACATCGCCGCGCAGCGCCAGGCGGGCACCGGAGTACAGCCGCAGGGCGGAAGTGCCGATCATATAGCCGCCGCCGTGGATGAACACCATGACCGGGCGGGGCACGGACGAAAGCTCGTTGGGCGCGGTGACGTTCAACGTCAGGCAGTCCTCGCCGGTGGGCTGAATCTGCCGGGGCCCGGTGCGCGCGCCGTCGCGGTGTTGCATTGCGGCGTAACCGAAGTCGGTGGCGTCGCGCACACCGCTCCACGGCTGCACCGGCTGCGGCGCGCGGAATCGGAACTCGCCGATCGGAGCCGCTGCGAATGGAATGGACCGCCAGCGTGAAACGCGGCGGCCCCGGATTCCGCGGACGACGCCGTCCGCGGTCGTGATGTCTGTCATTGCCACCATGCCAAAAAGCGTAAGCCCAAGCACGGCGGCCTCCCAGGGACTTCGGCCCCGGACTCACAACAAACTGGTTCCGGGGCCGCCCCACCGGGGCGGCCCCGGAATCGAAGAGCTTTGAACCGTTACTGGAGGTAGCCCTCGACCTGGCGGGCCGAGCTCACCTGGGCCTCGTCCGGGTTGCGGCCCTGGTCCAGGCGGGCGCGGCGCTGACGCAGCAGGTCCCAGCACTGATCGAGCTGGACCTCGAGCTCGGCCAGCTGACGGCGCTCGGTCTCCGGGTCGAGGTCACCGCCGATGGTCTTGGCGCGCAACTCGTGCTCGCGATCCACGAGTTCCTTGATGCGCGCGTGGATGTCCTTTTCGGTCATGCGGTCCACTGTACGACCCGGCTCAGCGCATCCCCGGCCAACCGGACGGCCTTCGGCAGGTCCGCGCGCGGCAGTGCGGCGTAACCCAGGGCCAGGCCGAAGGTATGGCGGGGGCCGACGTGGTGACGGGCCAGCGCGTCGAGGTAGACGCCGAGCTCGCGGGCGGCGGCCACCGCGCGGTCCTCCTGGTCGGGGGGTGGCCAGGGGCACGAAGACGTGGGAACCGGCATCGTCGCCGCGCACCTCGAGGCCGCGCCCGCGCAGTTCTTCCACCACCAGGGCGCGGCGGTGCGGCATTTCGCGGCGCAGGCGACGCAGGTGGCGGGCCAGGTCGCCGTGGCGGGCCAGTTCGGCCACCACCTGCTGCCCGGCCGGGGCCGGGCTGGTGCCGGTGCGTTCGCGATGGGCGAGCACGGCCTCGGTGACGCGGGGGTCGGCGACCAGCCAGCCGACGCCCAGGGTCGGGGTGAGGATCTTGCTGGTGGTGCCGAGGTGCACGACCGCGTCGGGGGCCAGGGTGGCCAGCAGCGGCAGCGGGGCGGTGTCGTAGCGCAATTCGCCGTCGTAGTCGTCCTCGACCACGAGTGCGCCGGTGCGGCGGGCGAATTCGACGAGCGCGACCCGGCGGGCGGCGGGCATCCGGGCTCCGAGCGGAAACTGGTGCGCGGGAGTGCAATACACCATGCGGGTGGACTCGGGCAGCAGGTCGACCCGCAGGCCCTCGGCGTCCACCGGAACCGGCGCCGGGCGCAGGCCCGCCGCCCGGAAGGCGCCCGCGGCGCGCTGGTAGCCGGGGTCCTCGATGGCCACCACGTCGCCGGGTCGCAGCAGGGCGGCGGCGAGTTCGCCTGCCGCCGCACTGGTTCCGGCGGTGGCCAGCACGGTGGTGCCGCTGCCCGCGCCCAGCCCGCGATGCCGCAGCAGATGCTCCACCACGGCCTCGCGGAACTCGGGCTCGCCGCGGCGGTCCTTGCGGATCAACGGGATTCGATCCGAGGCCGCGCGCCAGGCCCGCCGCCAGGCGGCGGGGTCGAGGTTCTCGATGGAGGGTGCGCCCGCGCCCAGATCCAGCAGGCCGGACAGCGGGTCGATGCGTTCGGGCCCATCGGTCGGCGCGCCCACCGGTGCGGGTGCGGCCGTCAGATAGGTGCCCGACCCGTGGCGGCCGTCCAGCCAGCCCTCGGCGTGCAGCTGGTCGTAGGCGGCGGTGACCACGGTCCGGCTCACCCCGAGCCGATCGGCCAGGTCTCGCGAGGACGGCAGCCGGTCTCCGCCGCGCAGCGCTCCGGTGGCGGCGGCACGACGCAGACCGGCGGCCACCTGGGCGGCCAGCGGTACGCCGCCGGTGCGGTCGATGGTGATGGGCAGGTCCTCGTCGGCCAGGCGATTTCCCCGCAAGTGGCCTCCTGATCGATCGGGAACCGGTCACTATCAGAATGCCACTCAGCGCAGGACGATGATCTCGGGGTCGGTGGGCGCGCGGTCGAGCAGGGTATCGGTGCGGGCCCGGAGGAATTTGTCGAAGAGTGCGGCCACGTAGCCGTGGACCAGGTTCGCGCCGCGGGCCGCGGGAATGACGCCGATATTGCGGCGGTCCACCGGGTGCGCGGCGTCGGGGATGAGCAGCGGCCGGTCGGTGAAGTCGTAGTGGGCCGAATCGCGCAGGGACAGTTGCCGTTTCCAGCCGGTGCCGACCCCGAAGAAGGCGTCCAGCGAGGGCCGGGCGTCGCCGACCTCCTCGATCTGCTGGCTGGTCAGCACCAGCACCGGGCGGTCCACGCCCGCGGTGGCGGCGCGGCCGAAGTCTCGATCGACGCCGAGCTGCCCGTCCAGGTCGACGGCCGCGCCGATGCGGCGGTCGTCGTGCAGCGCCTCGACCGCGGTGTAGCCGCCGGAGGAGTGACCGACCATGCCGACGTGGGCGAGGTCCAGGGCGTGCTCGAGCCCGGCGGGCAGGGCGCGCTGTTCGGCGTCCGGGTTGCCGCCCTGGGCAAGCACGGTCAGCGAGTCCAGCACGAAGCCGACATCGGGCAGCCGGGCGTCGATGTAGCGCTGACGCAACGCGGGCGCGAAACCCTCGGGCTGCGATTCGAATTGAGCCAGGCGACCGCCGGGGAACTCCACGGCGGGCGCGGTCTCGTAGGTGTGGTCGATGGTCACCACCACGTAGCCGCGGCTGGCCAGGTCCTCGGCCAGGCCGGTCCCGAGCAGGCGGGTGACGCCCGCGCCCGGCGAGTAGAGGATGACCGGATAACCGCCGCCCGCCAGCGCGGGCGCGTCGGAGTACGAATTGGTCAGCAGCCCCGGCAGTTCCACGCCGATCTGCTGTTCCAGGGCCGGGACCAGCTGGCTGGAGACGTAGTGCGCGCGCAGGTAGTGCTCGACATCGGCGGCCGGGTAGAACACCGACACCATCAGCTCACGCGACCGGTCGGGATGGAACGGGTCGGGGCGGTTCCCGTCGACCAGGTGCAGAGTCGTTGTGCCGACCGGTATCTGGCCGCTGGGGCGTGGTAGCACGGTGATCCCGATCGGCCCGGCATGGGCGGCCGAGCCGGTCACGGTGAGCAGAGTGGCCGCCGTCGCGGCCGTGGCGATGAGTCGAGCGATCAACGATGTCCCCTGGAGACCGAAGCTGCCGCGACTACGAGTGCGTACCCGACGAAACCCGTACCGGCGCTGGTGATTGCGTAGATCAGCATGTGCCGGACGCAATCGTAGAGGCTGATCCGCGCCACCGGATCGGTTCGGGCAAGGAGACCGGCTAGTAGGGCAATGCCGGTCAGCGACACCAGGATCCAGACGCGCCGGGGATCGGCGGGCGCGGGCCGGGCGCGGCGGTACCAGACCGCCAGACAGCCCGCGAGCAGCAGCATTCCGCCGATCGAGGAGACATAGCCGATCACGTTGTAGACCCGGTGCGGCCCGATCACCGACTCCCGCAACAGTTCCCAGTGCCGGACCGCGAGGCCGTCGGTGTGGGTGAAGGCATCCCAGACCAGGTGCGTCACCGCGCCGATCAGCAGGGCGGCTACCGCACCCACCGGTCCGGGTCGGCTCATGGTGATCGCCTTCGCGAGCATCCCCTCCACACTCCGCCGCAGGGCCCAGGCGATGCCGACCAGGATCGCGCCCAGCAGGACGTCCACGGGCAATCCCGGCAGCGAATGCGTCAGCTCTCCGGTCACTCCGATCGGCAGGTAGTACGGCACATCCGGCGCGATACTCCCGGCGAACAGGCCCGGAAACCAGAGCGCCCGCCGCAGCGGCAGGACGGCGGCCGGATGCGCGAGCGTGAACGGCACGACTCGACCCCCCAAAGTGGTCTGTAGATCTTGCGTGGAATTGGCTATTCAGGAATGCCATTTCCCCCTCGAAACTGGAGTCATGAGTGAGACAGCTTCGACCCGGACCCCATTGTCACCCACCCCGCGCAGCAGCCTCACCCGGTCCAAGGAGCGGGGCCGCACCGACCGCGCCGACCTGGACGCCATCCTCGACGCCGGCCTGCTCTGCCACCTGGGCGTCATCCTGCACGGCACCCCCGTGGTCCTTCCCACCATCTACGGCCGCGACGGCGACACCCTCTACCTGCACGGCTCCACCGGCTCCGGCAATATGCGCGCCGCCATGACCGGCGACGTCTCCCTCACGGTCACCCACGTCGACGGCATCGTCTACGCCCGCTCCGCCATGCACTTCTCCATGAACTACCGCTCCGCCGTAATCCACGCCCGCCCAACCGAACTCACCGATCCCGACGAACGCATGCACGCCCTGCGCATCATCGTCGATCAGGCCGCCCCCGGCGCCTGGGACGCGGTCCGCTCCCCCAACAAGAAGGAAATGGCCGCCACCATGGTCCTGGCCGTGGACCTCACCGAAGCCTCGGTCAAGGTCCGCACCGGCGGCCCCCGCGACGACGCCGAGGACATCGCCACCGGCGGTGTCTGGGCGGGCGTACTGCCCATCCGCCAGGTCTTCGACGCCCCGATCCCGTCCGACGACCTGGACCCGGGCATCGAGGTCCCCGCCCATGTCCTGCAAAGGTGCAGCGACGCCGTGCCCGCCGCTATTTGAGCAGGCGGGACATGCGGCGGTCAGCGAGGATCTTGCCGCCGGTCTGGCAGGTGGGGCAGTACTGGAAGGACTTGTCGGCGTAGGAGACTTCGCGGACGGTGTCGCCGCAGACGGGGCAGGGTAGGCCGGTGCGGGCGTGAACCTGGAAGCCGGAACGTTTTTCGCCCTTGAGGCGGGCGGCGTCTTGGCCCACCGAGCGCTGGATGGCGTCGGAGAGGCTGGCTCGCATGGCGGAGTAGAGGCGGGCCAGCTGTTCGGCGTCGAGGGTGCCGGAGTTGGCGAAGGGGGAAAGCTTTGCGGTGTGCAGGATTTCATCGGAGTAGGCATTGCCGATGCCCGCGAGCAGGGTCTGGTCGGTGAGGGCGTTCTTCACACGTTGCGAGGTGCCGTGCAGGATCTCGGCGAATTCCGGTTCGCTCACCGCCAGGGCGTCCGGCCCCAGCCGGGCGATGCCGGGCACCGAGAGCGGGTCGGCGGTGACCCACACCGCCAACCGCTTCTTGGTGCCCGCCTCGGTGAGATCGAATGCGGGCGTGGACCCCTCGGGGGTGAAGAAGTGCACCCGCAGCGCCAGCGGCCCCTTACCCGGTTTCGGCGGATTGGCTCCCGGTTCGTCGATCCACCGCAGCCAGCCGCCCCGCGACAGGTGGGTGATCAACCACAGCCCGTCGCAATCCATTCCGAGATGCTTGCCCCAGTGCCCCACCCCGGTCACGTCACGCCCCTGCAGCGCGGTCACCGGCGGATCGAAGGTCTTCAGCACACTCAGCGCCGCCACATCGACCCGCCCCACGACCGCGCCCACCGCATGCTCGGCCAGAAACTGCTCGAGCGCCACGATTTCCGGTAATTCGGGCACCCCCGCAGCCTACCGACCAGGACCGACACTGTCCTTCTACCGGCGGGGCGAGTCAGCTCAGGCGGGCTGCCACAGCTCGATCCGGTTACCCGCGGGGTCGGTGACCCAGCCGAAGCGGCCGATGCCGTCCACGTCCTGGGTTTCGTCGGCGACGTCGGCGCCCTTGGCGCGCAATTGCGCGAGCATGGCGTCGAGGTCGCGGACCCGGAAGTTGAGCATGGTCTGCTGGGTGCGGGATCCGAAGTAGTCGGTATCGGACTCGAAGGTGGCGAACACGGTCGGTCCGGCTTGCTGCTGCCAGAGACCGTGTTCGTCGCCGTCGAGACCCAGGCAGTCGCGATACCAAACGCCCAGGGCCTCGGGGTCGGCGGCGCGCAGGAAATAGCCGCCGATGCCGAGCACTCGTTCCATGCGGTCATTCTGCCTCGGGCTTGGTGTGGGTGCCGCGGAAGCTCACCCCGCTGGGGCCGTAGCCTCGCCGACCCCATCGCGGCCCTGCGGCAGTGGACCGAGCAGCACATCAACGAGATCGAACGCGCCCGCGCGGCCCGCGAGTGAATCGCTACAGCCCCCGGCGCAGCAGATAGATGTCCATGATCCAGCCCTTGGCCTCGCGCAGTGCGGCGCGGCGGCGCTGGATCCGGCCCTCGACCACCCGCAGCGGGCCCTCGACAATGACCTCGTCCGGCATGCCGAGGTAGGCGCCCCACCAGATATGGATGTCGTCGCCGGGGACCTGGCTGAACGAGCAGTCCCCGTCCAGCATCACCAGCGTGGACTGCCCGTCGGCCAAGCCCTCCTCGCGCAGCTTGCGGCCCGTGGTGATGTGGACCGGTTCGCCGATCTCGTGCAGCACGATGCGATGCGCCGCGGCCAGCGCCTGCACGCTGGTGATGCCCGGAATCACCTCGCAATCGAAGGAGATTCGATCCCGTTCCAGTACCCGCTCCACAATGCGCAGCGTGCTGTCGTACAGCGCCGGGTCGCCCCACACCAGAATGCCGCCCACGCCGTCGGTTTCGGTGAAGGCCCGTTCCAGCAGTTCGGCCCGCGCCTCGTGCCAGTCGGCGACCGCGCCCTGGTAGGCGGCGTCCGCGCCGCTGCCCGGCACGCTGCGGTCGCGCGGCGGGTCGAGGATCTCCACGATCGTGTGCGGCTGGGTCGCGTGCTCGGCGAGGATGGTGGCGCGCACGTCCATCAGTTCCTGCTTGTCGGCCCCCTTGCCGATGACGAAGAACACGTCTACCTGGCGCATTGCCTTGACGGCCTGCACCGTCACCTGGTCCGGGTCCCCCGCCCCGATTCCGATCACAAACAGTTTCCGCACGGTGGGTAACTTTGCCAGGCCACCCGGTGGGTAAGGTTGCCAGGCGTGGAGAGCGCTCGAGATACCCAATACGAGGACCTGCTCCGACTGGTGCTGGAGTCCGGCACCCCCAAGGCGGATCGGACCGGAACCGGCACCCGCAGCATCTTCGGCCATCAGCTGCGATATGACCTGTCGCAGGGCTTTCCGCTGATCACCACCAAGAAGGTGCATCTCAAGTCGATCGTCTACGAGCTGCTGTGGTTCCTGCGCGGCGACTCCAATGTGAAGTGGTTGCAGGACAACGGCGTCACCATCTGGGACGAATGGGCCGACGCGAACGGCGAATTGGGCCCGTTCTACGGCGTGCAGTGGCGGTCCTGGCCGACCCCGGACGGCACCCACATCGATCAGATCTCGCAGGTGCTGCAGACGCTGCGCACCGATCCGGATTCGCGCCGCATCATCGTCTCGGCGTGGAACGTCTCGGAGCTGGACAGGATGGCGCTGGCCCCCTGCCACGCCTTCTTCCAGTTCTACGTGGCCGATGGCAAGCTGTCGTGCCAGCTGTATCAGCGCAGCGCCGACCTGTTCCTGGGCGTGCCGTTCAATATCGCCAGCTACGCGCTGCTGACCCACATGGTGGCGCAGCAGACCGAACTGCTGCCGGGTGAATTCATCTGGACCGGCGGCGACGTGCACATCTACGACAATCACGTGGAGCAGGTGCGCGAGCAGCTGACCCGCGAGCCGTACCCGTTCCCGAAGCTGCACCTGCGGCCCGCGCCGACGTTGTTCGACTACGCGTATGAGGACGTGGAAATCCAGCGGTACCAGCACCATCCGGCGATCAAGGCGCCCGTCGCCGTATGAGCCGCACGATCGGGCTGATCTGGGCGCAGACGCCGAAGGGAATCATCGGGCGGGACAACACCATCCCGTGGCGGGTGCCCGAGGACATGGCGCACTTCAAGGACGTCACCCTGGGGCATCCGGTGGTGATGGGCCGCAAGACCTGGGATTCGCTGCCCGCGCGATTCCGGCCGCTGGCGGGTCGCCGCAATATCGTCGTGACCCGGCAGGCCGACTGGTCGGCCGACGGTGCGGAGCGGGCGGGGTCGCTGACCGAGGCGCTGGAACTGGTCGGCGATTTCTCGGTGTGGATCATGGGTGGCGGTGAGATCTACCGCGCGGCAATGCCTTTGGCCACCGAATTGGTGGTCACGGAGGTCGACGCGGATATCGACGGCGACACCTTCGCCCCCGACATCGACCCGGCCTGGCGCGCCGACGAGAACGCCTGGCTGGAGTCGACGAGCGGTCTGCGCTACCGCTTCCGCCGTTATCGCCGCGTTTCCCCGGGGTTGCGGTAAGTCCGATAACGCCGCCATCCCAGGTCCGGCAATTCCTGCACACGCGCCTCGAAACCGCGGATCGGTCCGGTCGCGTCCGGCATACTCAGCGATACTCCGGCGAAAGGCAGTCCATGGACAAGAAATCGCTGACCGCGGTCGCTCGCCAGCAGTTGAAGCTGGCGGCCACGGCCTCGAGCGGACGCAGTTCGGTGACCATCTACGGCGGCCACACCCACAGCCTGCGCCAGACGGTGATCGCCATGACGGCCGGACAGACCCTGGCCGAGCATGAGAATCCCGGCGAGGCCACCCTCGTCGTACTGAGCGGGGTGCTCACCCTGATCAGCGGCACCAATGAGTGGAAGGGTTCGGCGGGCGACCTGATTGTGATCCCCAACGCCCGCCACAGCGTGAAGGCCATCGATGACGTGGCGTTTCTGCTGACCGTGGCCAAGTAGCGCGACCGCCTCGGGGCCACCGGGCGATTCGGTTGTCGGGGTCGGGGCATAGGCTGTTGATCATGGGTGAGCCACAGCCGATCCTCGACCCGCTCACGCCGGCCGCGCTTTTCCTCGTCGCCACGGTCGACGAGGGTGGCGAGGCGGTGGTGCGGGATTTGCTCGCAGATCTGCCCGGATTGCGGCGTTCCGTCGGATTCCGGGTTCCCGGTTCGGGTCTCGCGTGCATCACCAGCATCGGGTCCGCGGCCTGGGACCGCCTGTTCTCCGGTCCGAAACCCGCACGGCTGCACGAGTTTCCGGAATTCGCGGGCGAGCGGCATCGGGCCCCGGCCACACCGGGCGATCTGCTCTTCCACATCAAGTCCGAAACCCAGGACGCCTGTTTCGAATTGGCGATGAAGATCTCCGAGCGGCTGGCCGGGGCGGCCACCATCGTCGATCAGACGGTCGGGTTCCGCTACTTCGAGCAGCGCGATCTGCTCGGCTTCGTGGACGGCACCGAGAATCCCGAGGGCCCGCTCGCCGCCACCGCCGCGCTGGTGGGTGAAGAGGATCCCGAATTCGCCGGTGGCAGTTACGTGATCGTGCAGAAGTACCTGCACGATCTGGGCGGGTGGAAGGCGCTGTCCACCACCGAGCAGGAAAAGGTCATCGGGCGCACCAAGCTCGACGACTTCGAGCTGTCCGACGATGACAAGCCCGCGAATTCGCATGTGGCCGTGAACGATCAGGCGATCAACGGCAATATCGTGCGCGCCAATATGCCGTTCGGCTCGGTCCAGGACGGCGAATTCGGCACCTATTACATCGCTTACGCCGACGACCCGGCCATTACCGAGAACATGCTGACCCGAATGTTCCTGGGCAGCACCGACGCCGCCTACGACCGCATCCTGGATTTCTCCACCGCGGTGACCGGTACTTCGTTCTTCGCCCCGCATGCAGGGTTTTTCGACGCACTACCGGACTCGCCCGCAGCGTCCGCGGCCCGGCTCGATTCTGGACTGACGGAGCGGGGGAGCGAAGCGGAGGAGCGGAGGAGGGAAGAATCGAGCTTGCAGGGCCGTGGACAGCCGGAGCGAAGCGGAGGCAAATTAGACACCGTGTCCGGGGACGGTTCCCTGGGTATCGGGACGCTGAGAAGGAGTAACGCATGAACAACCTGCATCGCGAACTCGCGCCCATCACCTCCGAGGCCTGGTCGGCCATCGAGGAGGAGGCGACGCGAACCTTCAAGCGGCACATCGCCGGTCGCCGCGTGGTGGACCTGTCGGGTCCGCACGGCACCGGCTTCTCCGCGGTCGGGCTGGGCCGCACCGCCGCCATCAACTCCCCCGGTGACGGCGTGCAGGCCCGCCAGCGCGTGGTACTGCCGCTGATCGAGTTGCGGGTGCCGTTCACGCTGACCCGCGAGGAACTCGACAATGTGGAGCGCGGGGCCCGCGACACCGATCTGGACGCGGTCAAGGAGGCCGCCAAGAAGATCGCCTTCGCCGAGGACCGCGCCATTTTCGAGGGCTATCCCGCGGCCGGTATCACCGGTATCCGGGCCTCCACCTCGTGCGAGCCGGTGAAGCTGCCGGGCGATCCGCGCCTGGCGCCGGAGGCGGTCGCGCAGGCGCTGAGCAAGCTGCGCCTGGCCGGTGTGGGCGACCCGTACTCGGTGCTGCTGTCGGCCGACCTGTTCACCGCGGTGAGCGAGACCTCCGACCACGGGCACCCGATCCGCACGCACATCGAGCGGCTCATCGACGGCGACATCATCTGGGCCCCGGCCATCGACGGCGCGTTCGTACTGTCCACGCGCGGTGGCGATTTCGATCTCCAGCTGGGTCAGGACCTGTCGATCGGCTACCTCTCGCACGATGCCCAGTCGGTGCAGCTGTACTTCCAGGAGAGCCTGACGTTCCTGGTGTACACGGCGGAGGCGGCGGTCGCGCTCGAGGCGTGATCAGTTGATCCGGAAGCGGTTTCGATACTCCGTCGGCGTCGTGTCCAGCGTGCGCCGGAACGCCCGGGTGAGGGTGTCGGTGGTGTTGAACCCGCACAGGGTCGCGACGCGTTCCAGGGTGTTGTCGGTCGTCTCGAGCTGATTGCGCGCGAATTCGACTCGCGCGGACTCGATATAGGCGGCCGGGGTGGTGCCGAGATCGGTCTTGAAGATGCGCGTCAGCTGCCGTTCGCTGACGTGCGCCTGCTCGGCCAGGTCGGCGACGGTGAGCTGCTTGCCGATATTGCGTGTGATGTAGTGGCGCAGATCGTCGATGCGCCGCGTGGTCGAGATCGGTTCGAGCGACACGCTGAATTGGCTCTGTCCGCTGGGCCTTTTCAGGAACATGACCAATTGCCGTGCCACGCGCAGCGCGAGCGCGTCGCCGAAATCTTCGGCGACCAACGCCAGCGCCAGGTCCAGGCAGGCGGTGAGTCCCGCACCGGTCCAGGTGTTCTCGTCGCGAATGAAGATCGGGTCGGCATCGACCTCGACGGCCGGATGCTCGGCCGCCAGCTGCTGCGCGGTCGACCAGTGCGTGGTGGCGCGCTTGCCGTCCAGCAGTCCGGCGTCGGCGAGAACGTGCGCGCCCACGCAGACCGACGCGATGCGGCGGGTATGGGTGGCGAGTCCGGCTACCCACTCGACCACCGCCGGATCGCTGAGCGCCCGGACCCGCCCGTCCCCGTCCACCTCGACCGCGCCGGGCACCACGAGGGTGTCGATGGGGCGCTCGGCGATCTCGGCGAAGGTGACGTCGGGCAGCACCCGGACTCCGGCCGAGGTCGTCACCGGATCGAGGGTCGCAGCGGCCAGTGCCACGTGATACCCGGTGTTCCCGTTCATCTCTCGCTGAAGAAGCGCGAAGACCTCCGGCGGCCCGGTCACGTCCAGCACGTCGACGCGATCGAACAGCACGATGACCACGCATCGTTCCAGGGTGCCCACGATCCTCCGTCCGGCCGAAGCGGCGATGTCCGGATTTGCAGGTTACATGACATTTCCGACACGCCCGCCGGGCCATAGCGTGGACCACGTCCGCCGCGCAAAGCGGCTGCGACCCATCGACTTCCGGAGGAATCCCCATGTCAGCCCAGACCCTGCGCGACCTCAACGGCTTCGACCGGACCCCCGCCACCCTCGCCGACGCCACCCTGATCCTGGTCGACTACCAGAACACCTACACCCGCGGCGTCATGGAACTGACCGGCTGGCAGCCCGCCCTCGACGCCGCCGCCGACCTGCTCACCCGCACCCGTCGGGCAGGCGGCAAGGTCATCCACATCATCAATGACGGCGGCGTCGGCACCCCCTACGACATCACCGCCGAGATCGGCCGGATCCACCCCAGCGTGGCCCCGCTCGACGTCGAACCCGTTGTCGTCAAGACGGTTCCGAACGCCTTCGTCGACACCGACCTCGCCGCCCACGTCGACGCCGCGGGCCACAAGAACGTCATCATCGCCGGTTTCATGACCCACATGTGTGTCACCTTCACCGCCGAGGGCGCCTTCCTGCGCGGCAACCACCCCACGGTGGTCGCCGACGCCTCTGCCACCCGCCCCCTGAAATCGGCGGTGGGCGAGGTCACCGCAGAGCAACTGCACGACAGCGCCCTGGCCACCATCGCCGACCTCTACGGCGTCGTCGTGGCCACGGGCGCCGAACTCGGGTAACGCCCTGGTCCCGGCACCCGCCGCGGCTACCCCGGGCCGGGCGCCGCGGCCGGCGGGGTGCGCCGCCGGGTACCGTGTCCGGCAGTCGGTTTCGGGAGGTGGATGTCGGTGGTGCGGGCGGGCGTGGTGCCGGGGCGGCGGGTGGCCGTGGACGCGGTCGCGGGGGTGGCCGTGGCGGTCGTCGTCTGTGCGGGGACGGTGGGGATGTTCGGGTTGAACCGGGTGTTCACGGGACTGTTCTTCGGTGCGGCCGGGGCGGTGGCGGTGTTGTTCGCGCTGTTCGGGCGGGACACGGTGGAGCTGACCGAGGAGCGGATTCGGTGCCGGACCCCGTGGGGCGCCTCGACCCTGGCCTGGGATCGGGTGGTGGCGGGCCGATTCGCGCTGGACGAGCGGGGGCGGTGGGCGCTGGCGCTGGATCTCAACGGCGGGGTGGAACCGCATCAGGAATTGGTGCTGCTGTCCGTTCCGCCTGTGACGCGGCCCATCTCGAACGCCTATGACATGCGCAAACGCGAGCAGATCAACGAGATTCGAACCATCCTGCGGCAAAAGCGAATTCCGGTGACCATCCTCCCCGAGATCGCCGACGCCCTGCAGCGGCACTGGAAGATCGCCCCGCCCACCCACTGATCCACCTAGGGGTTGTCCCCGAGCCATCGACGACCGCAGGACGATGTGATCGCCGCGCCGCCGCTCCAAAATCCTTGGGGTGGCTGGTGAAAATCGCAGCGTCCTCTTCGGAATCTCACAGCCGCGGCGCATGGGACGCACAGCGGCGAATGTGAGGGTGATGATCGTGGCGACAAGCATTGTGGCAGCGGACTACCGGCGGTACGGATGGACCATCGAGTCGACCGGAGACGGAATCGACCTGATCACCGGCCCGGAGATCGCGGCCGTCGAACTCACCGGTGCCGTCGCGGCCGGAGTGCGTCGCTACCTGCGCGCCAACAATATGTCCGGTCCGGTCATCGAGGTGCACGGCGCACAGCGGCGGGAGATCCATCTGGTCGTCGGCGTGGCCAAGGCCGCGCGGGCCATCGAGAGTCTGCGTGCCGCGGGCGCGATCGTGCACGGCGACGGCACCCGGGTGCCGCTGCCGGACGCGAGCCGCGCCGCCGCCTGGAGCGTCATGCCGCGCGAGGCCCGCTGGGTGCCGCCGGTGGTGGCGATCGCCGCGGCGGTCCGGGCCGTCGGGGCCATGGATCGAAAGGGCGGCAGGCGGCTCGGCCGGGTGGCCTGCTGATCCCGCGCCGCCACCCCTGGCTAGGGTGGGACGGTGATTCGCACCGCTGCTCTGGCTCATATCCGGGATCGGCGCATGTTGCAGACCCGGTCCACCGGCAAGACCGTCTTCTACATGGCGGGCGGCAAGATCGATCCCGGTGAGACGCCGGAAATGGCCCTGCACAGGGAGATTCGCGAGGAGCTCGGGATCGGCACGACGGGCGTGAGCGAGCTGGGGGTTTTCGAGGCCGAGGCCTACGGTCACGCGCCCGGCACCCGCCTGCACATGACCTGCTTCCTCGGCGAGCTCGCCGCCGAGCCGCGGCCCTCGGGCGAGATCGCCGAGCTGCGCTGGTTCACCCTCGACGAGTACGCGGCCATGGACGAGGTCGCGCCGGGATCGCTGCTGGTCTTCCGCCGTCTGCACGCGCTCGGCGCGATCGACTGACCCGCACCGCTGTAACCACCCCGGCTATTCCTGAATGGCATCTACGCCAACCGGATCCGCGCCCGTCGGGCGCGATGATCCGGATTCCGGATAGCACCGAATCAAGGGTGATCGCAGTGTTGAAACCGCTTACTCTGCTCGCCGCGGCCGCGCTGGCCACGGGTGGTCTCGGCTTCGGAACGGTGTCCGACACCCGTTTCGACACGATGTCCCACACCCGTTTCGACACGGCCTGTCTGTGGGCGGGCGCAGCGCACGCGCCGGGGTCGCAGGTGGTCGCGGGCGGATCGGCCTACACCTGCGGCGCGGATGCGGCCGGGCCGCACTGGTTCCGCGGTGGCGCGGCGGGCGCGAGCACGGTGCCGAATCCGGGCGCGGATTCGAATCCGGCGGGCCGGTTCAGTGCCGGCGCGCGGCAGCCGGGCACCGACTACGACGACTACTGCGTCGGCGATCAGCTCATCTCCGGCGTCGAGGATGTCTTCGAGGCCGTCCCGACCAGCGGCGGCCTGCTCTGGAAGTCCGCGGGCCCGGTCGCGCAGTGGAGCTTCGATCCCGGTGTGACGCAACCGAAGACGTCGCACCGCTCGTCGGGCCTGTGTCACGACGGTCAGCTGCTCTGAGCCGCCTCGTCGTCGGCGGGCTCCCCGGTATAGGGCCGATTCGGGATCAGGGTGGCCGAGGCCAGCCCGACCAGCAGGAACAGTGCCGCGGCCAGCAGCGTGGTGCGGGTGGAGTCGGTGAACGCCCGGCTCAGCGCGTCCACGATGGCCGCGGCGCCGTGATGCTCGCGCGCACTCTCGATCGCGCCACCCGCCGATTCGCGGGTGGCCGTGGCGAGCGAGTCCGCGACATGCGCGGGCAGGTCCGGCACCGCCGACAACCGTTTCGGCAGATCGTGGGCCAGCGCACCCGAGAGCAGCGCACCGATGAGCGCGGTGCCGAAGGCCGATCCGACCTGCCGCACCGTGGACTGGGTGGCCGAGCCCTGACCCGAATTCTCCCGCGGCACATCGGCCAGCACGGTTCCGGTGAGCTGGGCCGAGGCCATGCCGAGCCCGATGCCGTACCCGATCAGCAGCACCGCCAGCCACCAGCCGGAGATGTGCGGGCTGACGAACAGTGCGGTCAGCGCGACCGCCGCCGCCTCGAAACCCAGCCCGATCTGCACGACTCGCACCGGCCCGTACTTGCGCACCAGCCCCTCGGCGATGCCCGCGGCCAGGAACGCGCCGACGGCCATGGCCGCCAGCACATAACCCGCGCCGAGGGTCGAGAGCCCGAGCACGTTGACCATGAACAGCGGCAGCACGAACAGCAGTCCGAATTCGCCCAGCGCCACCATGAACGCGGTGATATTGCCCCATCGGAAGCTGGGAATCCGGAACAGCGCGGGATCCAGCAGCCCCGAACGCCCGATCAGCACGCGGTGTTGCTCCCACCGCACGAACAGCACCAGTGCGAGCACGCCGAGCGCGAGCAGGATCGGGATGAGTGAGACCGGCGCGGTGACGGGCCAGTTCCAGCCGGCCAGCGGGAATTCCCGCAGCGGTTTCCACCAGCCGTAGGTCTGCCCCTCGATGAGCGCGAACACCAGCAGCGCGAAACCCGCTGCGCTGAGCAGGAATCCGTCCACGTCCAGGCCGGGCGCGGCCTTGGCCATCCGGGTCTCGGGCACGAACAGCGCCAGCCCGATCAGCACCAGCACGCCCAGGGGCAGGTTCACCAGGAAGATCCACAGCCAGGTGAAGTAGGTGGTGAGCCAGCCGCCGAGCAGCGGCCCGATCGCGGCGACGCCGGAGATGACCGAGCCCCACACGGCGAAGGCGATGATCCGGTCGCGGCCCCGGAAGATGGCGTTCATGGTGGCGAGCGTGCCGGGCATGACCCCGGCCGCGCCGATGCCCTGCACGATGCGCCCGATGATGAGCGGCCAGGCGCCGTGCGCGCGGGCGGCGAGCACGCTGCCGAGCAGGAAGACGACCACGCCGAGGGCGAACATCCTGCGCCGCCCGAGCCGGTCGCCGAGGCGTCCGCTGGTGATCAGCAGCGCGGCCAGCACGACCGCGTAGATGCTGTTGATCCATTGCGCCTGACTGAAATTCAACTGGAGCTCGGCGATGATGACGGGCAGCGAGACCGCGACGATGGTGCCGTCCAGCACCACCATGGACAGGCCCAGCGCCAGCACGGCGAGGGTGATCCATTTCCTGCGACCGAGTTCGAGCTGCGTTTCCGTCATCCACGCTCCCGTTTGCCAGCAATGTGCCGCATGACCGTTCGACAGTCTAGGGCGAGGTGCTCGGCCAACCGGACATTTGCAGACCACTCGGCCCGGAACGGCGGCCGATCGAATCGGATATTTTGGATCCGTGTCGATGTCGAAGGGTTCCAACGTTCCGGTGGCGGTCTCCGAGGTTCGGATCGAACTGGGGTGGCAGACGGGGCCCGGGGTTCCCGACGCCGATGCCTCCGCTTTGCTGCTCGCGGGTGGCCGGGTCCGCTCGGACGCGGATTTCGTCTTCTACAACCAGCAGCTGCACGCCTCCGGCGCGGTCCGGCACCTCGGTAAGCGGCAGGGGCCGCAGGTCGTCGACGCGCTCTCGGTTCGATTCGACCGGGTCGAACCGCAGATCGACACCATCGTGCTGGCCGCCTCGGCCGACAGCGGCACCTTCGCCCAATTCCACGGGCTGCACGTGCGTTTGGTGGATGTGAACGGCGCGGAGCTGGCCCGGTTCGACAGCACCGACGCCACCTCGGAGACGGCGTTCGTGCTCGGCGAGCTGTACCGCCGCGACGGCGGCTGGAAATTCCGCGCGGTGGGCCAGGGCTACGACTCCGGATTGGCAGGTCTGGCAACCGATTTCGGAATCTCGGTCGATTCCCCGCAGCCTGCCGCGCCCCCACAGCCCACCGCGCCCCCACAGCCCACCGCGGCACCGCAACCCATCGCACCGGCACGGCCCCCGATGCCGCCGCAGCCCATCGCGCCCCCGCCGCACCCGATGCCACCGATGCCGGTCGTTCCGCCGCCGCCCGCGCACGAGCCCCGGGTGAATCTGGGCAAGATCTCGCTGACGAAGGAAGCCCCCGCGGTCTCGCTGACCAAGCAGGGCGCGACCGGCGGGATCATGCGGGTGAACCTGAACTGGTCGGTGCCCAGTTCCGGCGGTCTGTTCAGCCGTAAGCGCGCGGGCAATGGCGGCCTGGATCTGGATCTGTGCGCGTTCTGGGAGCTCGCCGACGGCTCCAAAGGCTGTGTGAGCGCGCTGGATACCTTCGGGCAGCTGCACAAACCCCCGTTCATCGCCCTGGACCAGGACGATCGGACCGGTGGCAGTGTCTCGGGCGAGAACCTGTCCATCAATCTCGATCACACCGCCGACTTCCGCCGCATCCTGGTGTTCGCCTCGCTCTACGAGGGCGCGCAGGACTTCCGGGGCGTGCACGCCACCGCGACCCTGTACCCCCGCAATTCACCGCCGATCGAGATGGAAGTCGGCGGCTGCCACGATGATTCGCGCGAAATGGTGCTGGCGCTGATCGAGAATCTGAACGGCGAGCTGGTGGTGCGCCGCGAGGGCCGGTTCGTGCGCCCGCCCGAGGGCCGCCGGTTCTGGGGCAAGCTGGCGGTGGATCAGACCTACGAGTGGGGCCTGAAATGGGGCACCGCGAAGGGCAAGTCCTGAGACTCGACCCGGTTCGGGAGGCCGCTCAGTCCTGCTCGGGTGGAAACAGGGCCGCCAGTTCGAGTGCGGCCAGCCGGGTTTCGGCCAGTGATCCGGACCAGCACAGCAGTCGCAGAATGGCCTCGGGGATGAGCTGCTCGGCGTACTCCGGGGCCGTGCCCTCGTCGGAGCGCATATTGATGACCGATTCCACCAGCCGGAACGGCAGCAGTTCGGCCCCGGCCACCGCGCCCGATCCGGCCTCGGCGATGACGGCGGCGGACAGGGTTTCGTAGTGGCGGCGCAGTTCGTCGCGCCGTTCCCGGAAGACCGCGAAGCGATCGCTGCGCAGTTCGGGTAGCAGGTAGAGCGCACCCAGATTCCAGCGCCCGGCGCGCAGCTGGCTGACGTCGAACCAGGCCAGGGCGTAGAGCCGCACCGCCGCCGGTTCCGGCCGGTCGGCCAGCTTGCCCGCGAGTTCCAATGGGGTGGTGACGGTTTCGGCGAGCAGCGCGTCGAGGATGTCGTCCTTGGCGGCGAAGTGGTGGTAGAGCGAGGCCTGCCGGATGCCGACGGCGTCGGCGACGGCGCGGGTGGAGGTATTGCCGTAGCCGTGGCTGGTGAACAACTCGGCGGCGGCGTCGAGGATTTCGGCGCGCGGGGTCTGGCCTGCGCGCCGGCGGGGTTCGAGTCGAGGACGGCCGGGTCCGAGTTGGGTCACGTAGGCCATTCTTGCCTACCGCCGGGGCCGACCAGCGAGGTGAGTTTTCTGTCATTTGACAGAAATAGCGGCAACCCAGAAGTTACGCCCGGCCATGCGACCGATACATCGGCGTCACCGGCCACGCCATCGCGACTGGAAACCTTTCACTTGATAGATATTCCCCTCGCGAAAGACTCGCCGCCATGGTTGCCTCCGCCGACGCCATAGTCCCCGATCACCCGCCGAGCCTCCCCGATACCGGTACCGACAGCGCCGATACCAGCGCGGACAGCGCCGATCTGGCGCGCTTCGGCTATCAACCCGTCCTGCACCGCAAGCTCGGCCGCTATGCCTCCTTCGCGGCCGGATTCTCCTTCGTCTCCATCCTGACCACGATCTTCCAGTTCTTCGGCTTCGGCTACTCCTTCGGTGGCGCGGCCTTCTTCTGGACCTGGCCGCTGGTGTTCGCGGGCCAGTTCCTGGTGGCGCTGAACTTCGCGGAACTGGCGGCGCGCTACCCGATCTCGGGCTGCATCTACCAGTGGTCGCGCCGGTTGGCCGGGGAGGTGGTGGGCTGGTTCGCGGGCTGGATGATGATCATCGCCCAGATCGTCACCGCCGCGGCGGCCGCCATCGCGTTGCAGGTGGTGCTGCCCAGCATCTGGTCCGGGTTCCAGATCATCGGCACCGACAGCGCGCTCACCTCGCACGACGGGGCCTCCAACGCGGTGCTGCTGGGCAGCGTGCTGCTGGTGCTCACCACGGTCGTCAATGTGATCGGCATCGACTGGATGGCGCGCATCAATTCGCTGGGCGTGACCATCGAGATCATCGGCGTGTGCGCGGTGATCGCGGTGTTCTTCACCCACACCGATCGCGGACCGGGCGTGGTCGTGCAGACCGACCAGGCCGCGCCGGGGCCGTACTGGGCCGCGTTCCTGGCCTCGGGCCTGATGGCCGCCTACGTCATGGTCGGATTCGACTCCGCCGGTGAGCTTTCCGAGGAGACCAAGAATCCGCGGCACGTCGCGCCCCGCACCATTCTCTCGGCCCTGGCCGTCTCGGGGCTGGGCGGCGGGCTGATCCTGCTGGGCGCGCTCATGGCCGCCCCGAGCCTGACCGACGGGTCGCTGGGCAGCGGCGGACTGGCGTACGTGATCGAGGCCAAGCTGAGCAGCGCACCCGGCAAGGTGATCCTGGCCTGCGTCGCGTGCGCGATCACGGTGTGCACCCTGGCGATTCAGACCGCGGGGTCGCGCCTGCTGTTCTCCATGGCCCGCGACAGGCGGCTGCCCTTCGCCAAGCAGCTCTCGGCGGTGCACCCCCGCTTCGGCACCCCGGTGTGGCCCGCCGTGGTGATCGGCGCGCTCGGCATCGGCCTGCTGCTGCTGAATCTGGGCAACGCGGCCGTCTTCGCCACCCTGGCCAGCGTCTGCATCGTCATGCTCTACCTGGCCTACCTGCTGGTCACGGTGCCGCTGCTGGTGCGCCGGATCAAGGGCTGGCCCGCCGATATCGCCGATGCGGCCGAAGGAACGAAGCTGTTCGCCCTGGGCCGCTACGGCATCGCCATCAACGCGCTGGCCGTGCTGTGGGGCATCGCCATGGAGATCAACCTGGCCTGGCCGCGCAGCGAGGTCTACACCCCGACCGGCGGCGACTGGTGGATGCTCTGGGCCGCACCGCTGTTCGTGCTGCTCACCGTGGCCGTGGGTGTGGTGGTGCACCGCATCGTGACGCCCGCCGCAACGGCGGCGAGCATCGCGCCCGTCACCCAGACCGCCTGACCGACAGGACATTCCGATGATCTCGCCGGAACCCGACCAGCGTCTGCACGGACGGCCGGAACTGGCCGTGTTGCTCGACGATCTGCTGCGCCGCGCCTACCGCCGGTGGCGCGAGCGCCGCGCCGGCCGGGCTTCCGGCGACAACCAGGGAACGGAGTTGCAATGACCACAGCGAACACCTCTGGGGCTCGGGCGCACGCCCGTTCGCAGGCCGGGGCCGCGACCCGCAGCGGGCCCGATCTCCCGGTCGGCGTGGATCCGGCGCGAATCACCCTCGCGCAGCGGATACCCGCAGGCGGGTACGCGAATGTCGTGCTGGCGCGCGGTACCCGGGTCCGGCTGTCGGATCCGCTCGGCGCGGCGTGTGCGCATCTGCTCCTGTTGCGGGCCGAATCTCCGTGGGAGCGACTGAATGTCGCAGATACCGTCAAGGTGCCGTGGCCGGCGTATCCGGGGATCGGGCATCCGCTGTTGTCGGATCAGGGCCGGGTGCTGGCCACGGTGGTCGCGGATTCGTCCGGGCGGCACGACACGCTGTGCGGCCCTTCCCCGGCCGCGCGGCAGGGGTTGCGGCTGGCCGGGGTCAAGCAGGGGCTCGAGCCTCGCGATATCGGGCCGACGGTGTCGTTCTTCCGGGGTGTGCGGGTGGAATCGGATGGTGCGCTGACGGTTTCGGGCGGCGCGGGCGCGGGTGCCGCGGTGGATCTGCTGGTGCACCTGCCGGTGACCTTGCTCGTTTCCAATGCCGAGCATCCGCTGGATCCCACTGCCGCGACCGAACTCGACCTCGTGGCCTGGTCCGCGCCCGATGAGCTGGCCCGGCCGCACAGCACCGATCCGGAATACCTGCGCGCGCTGGAGAACACCGAACAGGACTGGCACGCCCGCACTCTGTAGGTCCAGGCATGATCACTGCAACCAGCACTGCCACCACCGCTCACACCGTCGTGCTCGACGAGACCGTTCCCGCGCGTTCGCCCTGGTCGACCATCGTGCGCGCCGGGGAGCGGCTCGAGATCATCGACCTGCACGGCAATCAGGCCGTGGACTGCCTGCTCTACAACGCCGCCGACCACGCCGACCGGTACAGCGCGCAGGCCACCATTGCCGCGCAGCGCAATATCTTCCTGACCATCGGCAGCGTGCTGCTGAGCGAGAACGGGACGCCGCTCATGACGGTGGTCGCGGACGAGGTCGGCAATCACGACACGGTGGCGGGCGCGTGCTCGCAGGAGTCCAATCCCCTGCGCTACGGCCACCACACCCGCCACCAGCACGCCTGCGTGGAGAACTTCCTGGCCGAGGGGCTGAAGTGGGGGCTGGGCAAGCGGGATCTGGTGTCGAATATCAACTGGTTCATGAACGTTCCGGTCGAGGCGGACGGCACGCTGGGGATCGTGGACGGGCTTTCCGCGCCCGGCAAGAAGATCACGCTGCGCGCCGAGACCGACACCCTGGTGCTGGTCTCCAACTGCCCGCAGATCAACAACCCCTGCAATGGCTTCGATCCGACGCCGGTGCGCATGGTGGTGACCCGATGACGGCCGTCCTACCCGATCCCGGCGTGATCGAGAAGCCCTCCCCCGCAGCCACTTTCCAGGTGCTGCGGCCGGGCATGCAGACGACCGTGCAGGACTGGCCCGGACGGGTCGGCTACTGGCACGTGGGCGTGCCACCGTCCGGCCCGATGGACGATCTGTCCTTCCGCCTGGGCAATCGGGCGCTGGGCAATCCCGAGGGCGCGGCCGGGCTGGAGTGCACCCTCGGCGGTCCCGCGCTGCGGTTCGACACCGCCACCTGGGTGTGCGTGACGGGCGCGCCGGTGCCCGTCACCGTGAACGGCCACGCGGTGCGGCAGTGGCGCAGCGTGCTCGTGCCCGCGGGCGGCGTGCTGGATGTCGGCATGGTGCGCGGGCCGGGCATGCGGTGCTACATCCTGACGGCGGGCGGTATCGAGGTGCCCGAATACCTCGGCAGCCGTTCGACTTTCACCCTCGGCAAGTTCGGCGGCGGCACCGGCCGGGCGCTGGCGATCGGCGACGCGTTCACGCTCGGCACCCCCGGACGGGTGACGGCCGGGGTGACCGGTGACGACCAGCCGGTGCTGACCCGCCGCTGGGAGCTGGCGGTCACCGAGGGGCCACACGGTGCGCCGGAGTTCTTCACCCGCAACGACTTCGACACCATCATCGGCACCGATTACGAGGTGCACTTCAACTCCGATCGGACCGGCGTGCGCCTGGTCGGCCCGAAGCCGCAGTGGGCGCGCCTGGACGGCGGCGAGGCGGGACTGCACCCGTCGAACATCCACGACACCGCGTATTCGATCGGCGCGCTGGACTTCACCGGCGACACCCCGATCCTGCTCGGCCCGGACGGCCCCAGCCTGGGCGGTTTCGTCTGCCCGGTCACCGTGGTGGCCGCCGAGCGCTGGAAGCTGGGCCAGCTCACGCCGGGCGATCGGGTGCGCTTCGTACCGGTGCGCGCCGACCACGCCGCCCCGCTGCGGGAGCTCGGGGCCGAGCGCCGCGCCGCCTGGCCGGTGGTGCTCTCGACCGGTGGCGACGGTGACGACGGTGTGCTCGCCCGCCGCGACGCCACGGACGCGACGGTCACCTACCGGCGGGCCGGCAATGACGGGCTGCTCGTCGAATACGGCGATATGACACTGGATCTGGAGCTGCGCGCCCGGGTCCACGCACTGCACCAGGAACTGCTGGCGCGGTCCGAGCCCGGCATCACCGAGCTGACGCCGGGTGTCCGCTCATTGCAGATCCGCAATGACCCGGACCGCCTGCCCACCCGCAAACTCCTGGACCTGCTGGCCGAGGTGGAGGCCGACCTGCCGTCCGCCGACGAGCTGGTGGTGCCGAGCCGCACCGTGCGGCTGCCGCTGTCCTGGGACGATCCGTCCGCCCGCGAGGCCATCATCCGCTACATGCACGGTGTCCGAGCCGACGCCCCGTGGTGCCCGTGGAATATCGAATTCATCCGCCGGATGAACGGATTGGCCTCCGTGGACGAGGTTTTCGACACCGTGTTCGCCGCCGAGTACCTGGTCCTCGGCCTCGGCGACGTCTACCTCGGCGCGCCCGTGGCCACTCCCACCGACCCCCGACACCGGCTGGTCACCACCAAGTACAACCCCGCCCGCACCTGGACGCCGGAGAACGCGGTCGGCATCGGCGGCGCGTACCTGTGCATCTACGGCATGGAGGGCCCCGGCGGCTACCAGTTCGTCGGCCGCACCACGCAGGTGTGGGATCACCGCTCCAGCGGGATCAGCGAAGACCCTTGGCTGCTGCGGTATTTCGACCGCATCAGCTGGTACCCGGTGAGCGCCGAGGAACTCCTCGACCTGCGCGCCGACACCGCCGCGGGCCGTGGACGGCTGGCGGCCGAGGACGGCGAATTCCGGCTCGTCGACTATCGGAAGTTCCTGGCCGACAATGCCGCTGCCATCGCCGAGTTCCGGGCCCGCCAGGCCGAGGCCTTCACCGCGGAACGCAATTCCTGGCGCGAGGCGGGCGAACTCGCCGAAACGCCCTGAGCCCCTGCCGTATCCCTGCACCGTCGAGGAGTTCGAGCATGAACGTGTGGATCAACCGCCGCCCGGCCGCCGAGGTGGAGGCCGAAATCGCCACCGCCACCGGCGCTTTGGCGGGACTGCGGCTGGCGGTCAAGGACAATGTGGATGTCGCGGGGCTGCCCACGACCGCGGCCTGCCCCGATTTCGCCTACACCCCGGACCGGGACGCACCCGTGGTCGACGCCCTGCGCGCGGCCGGGGCGGCGGTGGTCGGCAAGACCAACCTCGATCAGTTCGCCACCGGACTGGTCGGCACCCGCTCGCCCTACGGCGCCGTCGAGAACGCCACCCGGCCCGGATACGTCAGCGGCGGTTCGAGTTCCGGGTCGGCGGTGGCGGTGGCGAGCGGGGCGGCGGATATCGCCCTCGGCACCGATACCGCGGGCTCGGGACGGGTACCGGCGGCGTTTCAGGGTCTGGTCGGCATCAAGCCGACCGTGGGCGTGCTCTCCACCGACGGCGTCGTTCCCGCGTGCCGCTCCTACGATTGCGTGACCGTCTTCGCCGCGGATCTGCACCGGGCCGATCTGGCCATGAGCGTGATGGCGGCGGGCGCGCCGGACCGGCCGTGGCCCGCCGATGTCCGGCTCGCCGCACCGCCGCGGCCGGTGGTCGCGGTCTTCGCCGACCTGCCGGATCTGGATCCGCTGTGGCGCAGCGCCTTCGAGCGCACGGTCGCCTCACTGCGTGAGCGTGGCGCGACGATCGTGGCGGTTGATCCGGCCCCCTTCCTGGCGGCGGCGCGACTCCTCTACGACGGCGCGCTGGTCGCCGAACGCTACGCGGCGGTGGGCGAATTCGTCGACGCGCACCCCGAATCGGTCGATCCCACGGTCGGATCCATCGTCCGCTCGGCGCGCGAGCTACCTGCCCACCGGCTGGTCACCGACCTGGCCGAGCTGGAACGCTTGCGCGCCACCGCCATGGCGAGCCTCGCGGGCACCGACGCGCTGCTGACCCCGACCGCGCCCACGCATCCCACCATCGCCGAGGTCGCGGCCGACCCCATCGGGGTCAACTCGCGACTGGGCACCTACACGAACTTCTGCAATCTGTTCGATCTGTGCGCGGTCGCGATACCGACCGACGAGCCGTATTTCGGGGTCACCGTGCTGGCGCGCGCCTTCGAGGACGCGGTCGCGCTGGATATCGCGGCTCTGATCACCGGGACCGAAACGCTCGAACGGGCCTGGCCGACGACCGTCGCACCGGCCACCGAGTTGATCGTCTTCGGCGCGCATCTGCGCGGACAGCCGCTCGAGCATCAGCTGACCGCGCTGGGCGCGCGCTGGTGCGGTCCGGTCGAGACCGCGGCCAACTACCGGCTGGCCGCGCTGGACACCGTCCCGCCCAAACCCGCCGTAACCCCGGTCCCGGCAACCGAATCCGGCGTCGCCGTCGCCGGGGAACGCTGGCTGCTCTCCCCCGCCGCCCTGGGCCGGTTCCTGGCGCACCTGCCCGCCCCGATGCAACTCGGTGCCGTCGAACTGTCCGACGGCACCTGGCGCACCGGCTTCGGCTGCACCGGCGCGGCCGCCGAATCCGCCAAGGACATCAGCGAATACGGCGGCTGGCGCGCGGCCCTGGCGGCCGGTGCGGTGGGCTGAGGCGGTTCAGTCCCGCCAGAGCGCCGCGATGCGGGCCGCGTCCGTCTTCGCCTGGGCGCGACCGGCTTCCAGCGCCGGGACCCGGGTGGCGGAGTCGAGCGGATTGGCGCCGAACGCGGTGACCGACGCCTCGTCGGGCGCGATCACCTCGACCCGCGCCCCGGTGTCGACCAGGCCCGCCACGTGCGCCTCGAGTTCGGCGTCCGGCATGGGCGCGATCACCAGCACGCGGCCGTAGCCCGTCGCCAGATCGGCGTTCACCGCGGTCCGTACGCCGCCGTCGGTGTAGCGCGTGCCGTCGATGGTGGCGCACGGCCACACCATGGGCACCGCGGAACTGGCCGTCACCGCGTCGACCAGTCCGACCCCGGAGTCCTTGTCGAACACCCGCAGCTCGCCGGTCTCGGCATCGACCGCCACGATCCGCAGCTCGCGCGCGGGCCATTCGTGCACGGGCAGACGGCTTTCGATGACCGCCCGCCGTTCCGCCTCGGGCACCGACTCCGCGCTCAATGCCAGCGCGCCGATGCGGCGACGGCGCTCGACCGAATCGACCGGCAGCTCTTCGATGGTCGCCGCGAGGCTCTCCCACAGCCCGGCGAACTTCTCCAGGGAGGGCACGATCTCGCGACTCTGCACCGCCGGATCCACCTGCCGCCGAACCAGTTCCGCGAGCTCGAGGCCACTGCCGAGCTGCGCCGCCACATTCGATCCGGCGGAGGTCCCCTGCAACAGATCCGCCCCGGTCACATCCACGCCCGCATCCGCCAGCCCGGCCACAATGCCGGTGGCCCAGGCGATTCCGGCCACCCCACCGCCACCGATGACCAGCGCCCGTTCGGTCGTCATACCCATTCCCACTTTCTGCACCAGCTCATACCCTGCGGTCTGAAAGCTACCGGCTGGGTCGGCGATATGTGGGACAGCTGGGCGGCGGCCTCGGTTATTCCGCCTGCTGGGTGGCTTCGGGATTGGTGGCGTCGCGAATGATGCGCAGCCCGGCGGTGAGCTGGTCGAGCTGCTCGGGGCTGAGCAGGCCGGTGAACCAGCGCTCGACGCCCTCCAGGTACGCGGGCAGCACGCGGGCCACGCGGGTCGCGCCCGCCGCCGTGAGCACCGCGTAGGAGCTGCGGCGATCGTGCGGGTCGGCCTCGCGGCGCACGAAACCGTTGCGCTCCAGGCGATCCACCAGGCGGGTGACGCCGCTGGTGGAGAGCCTGGTCTGGGTGGCCAGGTCGGTCATGCGGAGCTTGCGCCCGGGCGAACGGCTCAGACGCGTGAGGGCATTGAGGTCGAGACCGGACAGGCCGTTGCGCTTCCAGGTCTCCTCCAACCGGGCGATGACCCCGTCGTGCGCCTCGTAGAGCAGGCCGACGGCGGTCAGGCGGGGGTCGTCGAAGAGATGCTTGGGATCCACGGCGACCAGCCTAAACCAGACGTTTTCACTGGGGATAGTTGACACGCGGAACATTTCGGATATCTTGTTGTCAGCGCAATATTCCGCAGTGCAACTAAATGGAGGTTCCGATGACGACGCAACACTGGGTGGCGGGATACCGTGCGCCGCTGGTGAATCCGGCCGAGGAGATCAAGCTGGCCGAGCCGCGCGCCTTCGGCGATGAGACGGTCCGCCAGGTGGTGCGGGTGGGCGGGGCCGGGTCGCGGCTGCGGATCCGGCTGACCAACCGGTACGGCGCGGAGGAGCTGGCGATCGGCGCGGCCCGGATCGCGGTGCGCAAGGCGGGTGGCGAGATCGTGCCGGAGACCGATACCCCCGTGCGGTTCGAGGGGTCCGCGTCGGTCCGGATTCCCGCCGGAGTCGATCTGGTCAGCGACCCGATCGAGTTCGCGGTGGAGGCGGGGACCGAGCTGACGGTCAGCGTGTACCTGCCCGAACCGGCCCTGCCCGCCTTCGCGCAGTTCCCGGTGGAGACCAGCTGGATCACCACCGGCGATCGGACGGGCGACGCTGCACCGTCCGATGCCGAGGAGACCGCTGCGCGGTTCTTCCTCACCGGAATCGACGTCGCTGCCGATTCCGAAGCTCCGGTGCTGGTGGCCTTCGGCGACTCGTGGTTCGAAGGCGCGGGTTCCACGCTCGGCGCGAACCGGCGTTCGGTGGATGTGCTCAACGATCGGCTCACCACCGGGTGGGCGGTCAACCAGGGCATCGGCGGTAACCGGCTGCTGGCCGACGAGATCGGTGAGCACGGCCTGGCCCGGTTCGACCGGGACGTGCTCGCGGTGCCGGGTGCGGCGGCCGTGTGGGCCAACTTCGGCATCAATGACCTGATCCTGGCCGGGACCGCGACCGCCGAGGCGCTGATCGCCGGTTTCACCGCGCTGGCCGAGCGGGCGCACGCGGCGGGACTTCCGATATACGCCAACACCATCGGGCCGTTCGGCGGGGCGATCTACCCGGGTCTGGCGGTGGCCGAGGGCATTCCGGTGCGCCGCGCGGTCAATGCGTGGCTGCGTGCCACCGACGTGTTCGATGCCGTCTTCGATGTGGCCGCGGCGGTGGAGAATCCGGCCGACCCCGACTTCATCCGACCCGATCTGGACAGCGGCGACGGCATGCACCTCAATGACGCCGGGGCCCGGGTCATGGCGGAGACGGTGGATCTCACCGTGCTGCCGAAGGCATTCCATCGCGCGTGAGCCGCGACCGAGGCAGCCACGGAGCGACAGGTCATGGCAGTCGCGGGGCGGCGGCCTGGTCCTGCCGCAATCCGCTGGCCCACAGGTCATCCGCGATATCGCGGCCGAGCCGGACGCCGCCGATGTTCTGGGACAGGTCCATGTGACCGGTCAGGTCGGTGGCGAAGGCGTCGAAGGGCCAGGCGACGCCCAGGAATACGCGGCTGCGCGCGTTCTCCTCCATCATCTGCCACAGGCCGCCGGGAAAGCGCCGGACGTGCCGGGGGCGCTGGACGCCGCGATTGTCGGTGGTCTCGCCGTCCAATTCCTCGGAGACGAAACCCAATCCGTCGGTGAGGATGTCGGGTCCGTCGGCCGCGATGTCGTAGTAGCGGCGGATGGTCTGGAAGGCCGCGCCGCCGAAGGTGGCGTGCGCGGAGGGATAGGCGGGGTAGGGCGGGGTGAGATTGGGCGCGATCTCATTGCTGCGGGGCGCGCCGTGCGGCAGCCAGCCGGGATCGCAATCGCCGTCGAGTCCGTTGCCGGGCATGGCGTCCGGGCCCAGGGTCGGGTCGTACTCGCGGATGCCGAGGATGGGCCGCCACAGGTTGTGCCGGTATTTGTCGTCCCAGCACAGGATGGCCGCATCGGCGAGGGCGGTATTGACCAGGGCGAACAGGCGGGCGTTCTGTTCCACGTCATTGCCGCGGGCGGCGGCGACGACCCGGGTGACGAGGTTGTGGAAGCGGGGCACGGTGCCCAGGTGTCTGGCGCCGTCGTAGGCCCAGAACACCCCGCGCAGGGTTTCGTCGGCGGTGCGGGCGGGCGATCCGGGCGGGAGCCCGGAAACGGCCTCGGCGGCAAGGCCTTTGGCACGCACCTCGCGCACGGCGGCCAGGTAGCGGGGGTCGGTCTCCTTCGGTGGCGGGTCGAGGGTGTAGCGGCTGGTGGTGGCGAAGCAGCGGGATCGGGCTCCGTAATGCGGTGCGTAGTAACCCTGTTTCGGGTTGACCGGGTCCGGGCGGTGGCCGGGCGGGGTGGGGTCGGGGTGGTAGTCGGTGTCGGCCAGACTCGGATCGCCGGTGCGGGCCTTGAGGACCGCGCGGCCGACGTTCTGCCCGTGGGTGCTGCCGCGGCCGGTGCCGGGCCCGCGCAGTCCGGCCTCGCGCAGGGCGCGGTCCAGGCGTGCGGTCTGCGCCGGGTAGAGCGCCGACAGCGTGGTGTGGGCCGCCACGGCGATGGCGGCGTCGGGCGCGGCGCCATTGGCCGCCACCGGTGGTGCGGTCAGCCAGGTGCCGTGCGGGGCACCGAAGATGCTGAAGATGGCATCGTGCATGGCCAGGTGCACCATGGCCAGGGCACGGGAACTGCCGGCCGGACCGCGTGACCCGCGTTCCACGGGTTTGATCTCGGTGTGCGCCATGCGATCCGACTCCAGCGCCACCGCATTCCAATACAGGATTTGATCCACTTTCGCTGTCTCCCAAATGTTCCGAGCACTGCGCGAGTGGCATGCGGGGCGCTTTCCGGCTTCCCGGTCGACACCCCGCTGCCGCCCGCGAGATTCAGAATGAGGGGCGCGCCGCCGGATTTCCGCAGTAGTTCGCTACCCGATTCCGGGGTCGTGATCGACCCCGATCCGAGTAGCGGCGCGTCGGGCTCCGGGAGTGTTCGTTACGGGTTCGAGGAGTTGAATCGCCAGCTCAGCGCGGTTTTACCTCGGCTAGCAGCTCCGGGCCACGGGTCTCCAATCGGGTGGTGGCGAGCCGGATTCCGAGGGCGGCCGCAAACCCGCCGAGCGCCAGACCGATCGGTAGTGCCGCCCATTCGAGTAGCGGAATGTGCAGGGCCGCACCGACTCCCAGGATCGCCAGCACCGGGGCCGCGGCCAGCAACTGCACCAGGCCGACCGCGAGCTGCATCAGCATCTTCATGCAGCCGGGGTTGCCGGAGCCCGCGAAGGGGTTGCCGCGCTGGGGCGGCAGCGCGAAGGCCGCGTGCGTGGACAGGAACACCACCGCGCCCGCACCCACTCCCAGCAGCACCGGAATCGTCGACAGCGCCCAGGGATACAGGTACGCCTGGCCCAGCGCGCCGGGCAGAATCAGCGTGGCGAGCACGGACAGCGGCGCGACCAGCAGCAGCCAGGCGTAGGCGCGGCCGCGGACATCCGCGCGTGCCGCGCCCGGGGTCACCAGCGTTTGCCAGACCGCGGTGGCGTCGAATCCGTACAGGTTGGTGCTGGACATGGTGGCCAGCCAGACGACGAAAGCGCCCGAGAACGGGACGGTTCCGCTACCGCCGGTGCGGATGGACAGGAAGATCGGCAGCACGAAGCCGATGAGCAGCAGCGGGAGCAGGGCGGCGCGGCGGCGGCCGTCGCGCCACCAGGTGCGCAGTTCCTTGGTGACCATGGCCCCGACCGGGGTCGGCGGGATGAAGCGTTCCAGCAGGCCGCCGCCGGTGTCGACCACCTGCCCCTCGGGTGAGGACGGGGTGGTGAGCCGGCGCTCCAGCAGCACCGCCCACGCCTGCCACAGCATCAGCGCGAGCAGTGCCAGGCCGAGCAGCGCCAGCAGGGCGAGCAGGTAGTTGCCGCGACCGGCGGCCTCGACGGCGTAGGGGGCCCAGCCCGACGGGACCGCGCGCAGGGTGGTCGACAGCGCGCTGTGGTCGCCCTCCAGCTTCGGCCCGACCGCCGAGATGAGCAGATTCAGTGGGTAGTAGGCCAATCCGATGAGGGCGGCGAACAGCACGCCCAGGTCCCGACCGCGCCGCGAACGCATGGCCGCGCCCAGCCAGGCCACCACGACCCGCGACAGCACCACCACGAACACCAGTTGCAGGACCGCGCCGAGGGCGGCGATCGCCATGGCGCCCAAGCCGATCGGGGCCGCCACGAACACCAGGCTCCCGAACGCGATCAGGTTGACGATCGGGGCGGGGCCCACGAAGGCGGCCGCGCCCAATCCGTAGGCCAGTTGCCGAGTCGTCAAGGGCAGCAACCGGAATTGCTCGGGTTGCAGGGTTTCGTCGCTGCTGCCGGTGAGCACCGGCCCGCAGATCCAGCCCAGGGTCCAGGCCGCGAACAGCGCCGCCGCGACCGTGACGCCGCCGTGCACGGTCTCGTGCGCGGTGGCGACGAGCAGCGCGGTCACCAGCGCCGCGATCAGACCGAAGCCGGTGCCGAGCCAAAAGCTCAGCGCCGCACGCCCTTCCCGCATGTGCCGCCGGGTGATGGTGAGCCGCATCCGGATCAGGACGCCAACCACGACAGCCCCTCCTCGCCGCCCACGCGCCCGCCGACGAGCCGCACGAACGCCTCTTCAAGGGTCCCCTCGCCCCGCACCTCGGCCAGGGTCCCACCCGCCACCACCCGCCCGCGGCTGATAACCGCGACCCGATCGCAGATCGTCTCCACCAGGGCCATCACGTGACTGGACAGCACCACCGATCCCCCGGCGGCAACGAACCTCTGGAGGATGGTGCGGATCGTGCCCGCCGACACCGGATCCACGGCCTCGAACGGCTCGTCCAGCACCAGCAGCTTCGGCGCGTGCAGCAGCGCGGTGGCCAGCCCGATCTTCTTGCGCATACCGGCCGAATAATCCACCACGACAGTGTTTTCCGCGCCGTCCAACTCCAGCACGTGCAACAACTCGTCCACGCGACCCACCACGGTCGCCTTGTCCATCCCGCGCAGGAGTCCGGTGAAGTTCAGCAACTCCCGCCCCGTCAGCCGCTCGGGCAACGCCAGACCGTCCGGCAGCACCCCGACCACGGCCTTGGCCCGCACCGGGTCGGACCACACATCGTTTCCGAAGATCCGCGCGCTTCCCATATCCGGCCGCAACAACCCGACCGCCATCGACAACGTGGTCGTCTTGCCCGCACCGTTGGGCCCGACCAGCCCGAAGAACGACCCCGCGGGCACCGCCAGACTCACCCCCTCGACCACCCAAGGCCACCCGAACCCTTTGTAGAGCCCATCCAGCTCCAACGCCGGTCGCCCATCGACAGTCATCCGACCCTCCTCGAAGCCCCGCCTACCGCCCTTTGACGACAAGCGTCCCACTTCACTGCCAGACATATCGCGCCGCCGACCCCCCACCGCAACCACCCCCGCCGAAATGATGTCCTGACGTGTGCATCAGGCGGGATTGGGAGATGCCCCCGACTCCGGATCCATCGATGATCAACCCCATGACCGGACATGGCGACTACCGAACCCTGACCGTCGAGGTCTCCGACCGCGTAGCGACGATCACCCTGAACCGCCCCGACCGCCGCAACGCCTTCACCCGCGAAATGGGCTCGGAGCTATCGCGGGCCTACCGGGCCTGCGACACCGACGACCAGGTCCGAGCCATAGTCCTGACCGGCCACCCACCCGCCTTCTGCGCGGGAGCCGACCTGAGCGCGGGCGAGTCGACGTTCACCGACCCCGCCGCCGACTTCAGCGCAGCGGGCATAGACATGCCCGCATGGCGCCTGCACAAACCCGTCATAGCAGCCGTCAACGGCCACGCCCTAGGCATCGGCCTGACCCTGGCCCTCCAATGCGACCTCCGCATCATGGCCACCGAGGCCAAATACGCCATCATCCAAGTCCAACGAGGCATGATCGGCGACGCCTACTCCCACTGGACCCTCCCCCGCCTCATAGGCATCTCCCGAGCAGCCCAACTACTCCTCACCGGAACAACTTTCAACGGCACCCAAGCCGAATCCTGGGGCCTGGCAACCCAATCCCTCCCCGCCGACCAGGTCCTCCCCACTGCCCAATCCCTCGCTCACACCATCGCCGTCAACACGGCCCCCCTCGCGATAGCCGCCACCAAACAACTCCTCTGGTCCACCTTCGAAAACGACGCGACCCGAATCGGCACCTCCGAAACCAACCTCCACCTCCTCCTCATGTCCCAGCCCGACGCCAAGGAAGGCGTCCGCGCCTACCTGGACCGCCGCCCTCCGAACTGGACCAGCAACCCCCACGACCTCCCATGACCCGATGCCGGGACTCCGGCTACGGCAGCAGAGAGCCGGGATCGAAGGCGATGTCGAAGGGTAGATTCAGGGCGGCCGCGCGACCGGCAGGGCAGCGAGCGACCTGTTCGTATTCGCCCGATTCGGCGAGCCCATACGCGAAAAGTACCGGGAGGTTCTCGCCCGACAACTGGCCCTTGAACCGGCTCGTCTCGATCCGCCAGAAATTCGGAATCCCACCGTCCGCATACAGGTCGGGCTTGACCCGGCGGTCCATCGCAGCGGTCGATCGTGAGACGACTTCTACTACGAGTCTCACCCGGTCGACGGGTATCCCTCGTTCGTCCCATGGAATCGGCCCGGTGCACACCAGCAGATCCGGAATCGGCTCGTCATCGCCGATGAGCACTCCGACACCGGGGATCATGTAGAGCCCGTCCGGTAGTGCGTGTTCGAGTATTCGCCCCAATTCGGATACGAACCGCTGATGGATCGGTTTCGGTGCCGCGTTCACGACGAGCTGGCCATTCAGGACCTCGTACCTGAGTCCGTTCTCGGGAAGGTGATCGAGATCGGCGGCGGTCCAGCGATCGGAAGCGGGCACGTGCATAGTCGAATTGTCCAGCTCGGGCACTGGCATCGCCAAGGCAAACACCCCCTGATTCGCAGCTGATGTCGAACAACCACCACCGACGACGTCGAGGCTAGCCCGATACCGCGGACGACTCGCCGGTGACAAACATCTGTTCGTTCGCCACCGGTGAGTTGCAGTCAGTCGGTGATCACCCGGACTTCTTCGGGGGCTTCATCGGTGGGGTCGCCTGCGGTGGTGAACCAGTGGGTTACCTCGCCGTCTTCCAGGTCGGCGGGGATGTCGCCGGTTGGGAGGACGGAGAGGGCTCCGGCGGTGGCGGAGGCCAGGAATTCGTTGATGGCGGCCGCGCCGATGGAGGCGGTGGTGTACGTGGTCGACTCGTAGTCGATTTCGTGGTCGGCGCGCAGGGTGGCTGCGCGGTCGAGGGCCTCGGATTGGGTGAGGGTGATCCAGGTTTCGGCGGTGCGGTGGATGAAGGCGGGGTCGGATTCGGACAGGGGGCGGACTCGGTCGGTGTAGGAGACCGGGTGGGCGGGGCGGGTGGCGAGGTCGGCCTGGATCTTCGGATCGGAGGGGACGAGCCAGCGGACGTTGCTGGCTGCCGGTTCCTGGGTGATGCCGAAACCGGCTCCGGCGGCGAGGATTTCGCCGAAGGAGAGACCGTGGGCGAAGAGGACCGCGGCACCTGCCTTGTGGATGGCCCAGACGGCGACGACCGCGTCGACCGTGTGCGGGAGGGCTACGGCGACGATGTCGCCGGGGCCCGCGCCGCGGTCGATGAGCAGGCGCGCCAGCTGGGAGCTGCGGCGGTCCAGGACGTGGTAGGCGATCTCCTGGCCGTCGGAGAGCAGGGCGGGGGCCTGCGGGTCTTCTTCGACGACCTCGGCGAGCACATTGGCCACGGTGGCGGTGCCGACGCGGGCGGGTTCCGCGCCGGAATCGGCCGGGGTGACGGCGCTTTCGGCGAGGATGCGGGCGCGTTCGCCGGCATCGAGGATATCGATGTCGCCGACCAGGCCCTCCGGATCGCCGAGCAGCGCCTCCAGGATGCGGTTCAGGCGGGCGGCCAGGGTGGCGACCTCGTCCGCGGTGAAGCGGCTGGTGAGGTAGCGCATCGAGATGTCGATGGACTCGCCCGCCATGATCACCAGGCTCATCGGGTAGTGGGTGTCGTCGTTGATGCCGACACCGCTGACCGACATGCCGTCGATGGAGCTGGCCGCCGCAATGGCGTCCTTGTCGACCGGGTAGGACTCGAACGCCATCATGGTGTCGAAATCGGCTCCGGCACCGGCCAACCGCTGGATCTCGGTGAGCCCGATGTGGTGGTGCTCGAGCAGCTCGGCCTGATCGGCCTGGACGCGCTGGAGCAGCCCGGCCAGGGTGAGCCGGTCATCGACGCGGATGCGCACCGGCACCGTGTTGATGAACAGGCCCACCATGGATTCGACGCCGGGCAGATCGCCCGGGCGACCGGACACGGTCGCGCCGAACACCACGTCGCTGCGCCCGGTGAGGCGTCCGATCAGCACCGCCCAGGAGGTCTGGATCAGCGTGTTCAGGGTGACGTTGAGTTCACCGGCGCGCTTGGTGAGCGCGCGGGTGCGTTCGGCGTCGATATCGAGTGTGTGGCGGGCGATCTCGTAGTTCTCGTCCCGGCTCGGGGCGGGCGCGAGCTGGGTGGGCTCGCTGACCCCGGTCAGGGCGCGCTTCCACACCTCGAGGGATTCGTCCCGGTTCCGTCCGGCCAGCCAGGCCAGGTAGTTGCGGAACGACGCCACCCGCGGCAGCGCGGACACGTCGCCGCGCACCGCGTACAGCACCAGCAGATCCCGCATGAGCAGCGGCATCGACCAGCCGTCCAACAGGATGTGGTGGGTGGTGATGACCAGGTGCACCAGCTCGTCGCTGATCCGGAACACGTTGAACCGCATGAGCGGAGCGGAGGACAGATCGAAGTGCGCGCCGCGGTCGGCGTCGATCAGTTCCCGCATGCGCGGATTGCGTTCGGCCTCCGGCAGATCCGTCAGATCGACCAGGTTGAACGGCACCTCGACCCGATCCAGCACGACCTGGTGGGCGCGCCCGTCGGAGTCGGTGACGAACGCGGTCCGCAGGCTCGGGTACCGGTCGAGGATGGCCTGCGCGGCCACCTTCAACCGGTCCACGTCCACCACACCGCTCAGGTCGAGCACGGTCTGAATGGTGTAGACGTCCACGGTGTTCTGGGTGAGCAGCGCGTGGAACAGCAGACCGGACTGGAGCGGCGAGAGCGGCCACACATCCGACAGCGCCGGGTACGCCTTCTCCCACACCTCGATGTCGGTCTGCCCGACCTCGACCAGCGGCAGGTCGGACGGCGTGAAGCCGCCCGCCTCCGGCCGCTTGGCGTGCTCGGCCAGCGCGGTCAGCGCCGCCACGAACAGATCCGCGAACTCCTGCACGCGTTCCCGCTCGAGCAGACCGCGCGGGTAGGAGAACGCCGCGCCCAGCTGCGGGCCGTCCTCGCCGTCGGTGACGATGGCATTGATGTCGAGGGTGGCGTTCGCGGGCATGTCCGCGTCCATCTCGCCATCGAGGCGGCCCAGGTCGTCGACGGGCACCCAGCCGAGTTCGGCCATACCCTCGGGCACCTCGCCCGCCGACATGCGGCCCAGGTAGTTGAAGCTGATCTGGCCGACATCGCGCAGCTGCGAAGAGGTTTCGCCGTTGAGGTAGCGCAGCAGACCCCAGCCCAGACCCTTGTCGGGCAGCGCCAGCAGCTGTTCCTTCACCGATTTCACGATGTCGCCCAGGGCGTTTCCGCCCGCGAACGCCTCGGTGAGATCCGCGCCATTCAGGTCCAGCCGCACCGGGAAGGCGGCGGTGAACCAGCCGACCGTGCGCGAAAGATCCGCGCCCGCAACCATTTCCTCTTCGCGGCCGTGGCCCTCGAGCTTGATCAGCGCCGAGCCACCGTCGGTCTCGCCGCGCCAGCGCGCGACGGCCATGGCCAGCGCCGAGAGCAGCCCGTCATTGACGCCGCCCCGGTACAGACCCGGCACCGCGGTCAGCACGGCCTCGGTGACCGACGCCGGAACGCTGACCTCGATGCGCTCCACGGTGGCGAAGGTATCCACCTTGGGATCGAAGGCCCGCGACCCGAGCAGCGGATCCGGGGTCTCGGTGACCCGCTGCCAGAACGGCAGTTCCGCGACCCGCGCCTCATTGCGCGACTCCTCGACCAGGGCGTGCGCCCAGCGCCGCAGTGACGTACCGGTTTCCGGCAGGGCGAGCGGCTGATCGAAGGCCACCTGCGACCAGGCCAGGCCCAGGTCCGGAATCAGGATGCGCCAGGACACGCCGTCGACCACCAGGTGGTGCGCGACGATGAGCAGCACGTCGCGGCGGACGCGCGCCTCGTCGGAACCCTCGGGGGCGAAGGCGAACCAGATGAACTGCACCATGGCGGCATTGGCCGGATCCAGGCGTCCGAGCGCGGCATCGAATTCGATGCTGCCGACCCGGGTCAGCTCCTCATCGGAGACATCGGCGGCCAGCTCGACCCGGTGCACGAGCGCGTCGACATCGACGGCTCCGCGCGGCAGGACCTCGAACTCGAAGCCCTCCGAAGCGTTCCCGCGCAGTCGCGACCGCAGCACATCGTGGTGATCGAACAGCGCACCGATGGCCCCGACGAGCACCTCACGCGTGATGCCGTCCGGCAGTCGCAGCGGCATGGTCTGCGAGAACCGTTCGAACGGCGCACCACTCGACAGCGTCGCGTGCATGATCGGCGTCAGCGGGATGTCACCGACACCGCCGCCCGGCAGCTCGGCCAGCTTCTCCTGCTCGGTCTCACCGCGCAGCGTGGCGACCTCGGCCAGTCCGGCCGGGGTCCGCTTGTCGAACACGTCGCGCGGCGAGAACACAATGCCGCGCGCCTTCGCTTGCGAGACAAGCTGAATCGACAGGATCGAGTCACCGCCGAGCGCGAAGAACGAGTCGTCCGCGCCGACCTGCTCGACTCCGAGCAGTTCCGCGAACACCTCCGCGATGGCCGATTCCATTTCGGTGACCGGAGCGCGGAAGTCGCGCGCGGTGAACACCGGCTCGGGCAGCGCCCGGCGATCCAGCTTGCCCGCGGGGGTCAGCGGAATCGCGTCGAGGACCGTGATGGCCGACGGCACCATGTATTCCGGCAGGCGACCGGCGACATGCTCGCTCAGCGTGGCGGTGTCGATGGTCTGTCCCGGCGCGGGCAGCACGTAGGCCGCCAGCACGGTGGCCCCGGCCGCGGTCTTGTGACCCACGGTGACCGCGAAGTCCACGGACTCGTACGAGACCAGTGCCGCGTCGATCTCCCCCAACTCGATGCGGAAACCGCGCACCTTGACCTGGAAGTCGTTGCGGCCCACGTACTCCACCGTGCCGTCGGCGGTCCACCGCACGACGTCACCGGTGCGGTACATGCGCTCGCCCGCCGCGTACGGGTCGGCCACGAACCGCTCGGCACTCAGCCCCGGCCGCTCGTGGTAGCCGCGCGCCAGCTGAATACCGGACACGTAGAGCTCACCCGCGACGCCCACCGGCACCGGCCGCAACCGCGCGTCGAGCACCATGGCCCGCATGCCGCGGATGGGTCCGCCGATGGTGACGGGCTCGCCCGGTGCCAGTGTGCCACTGATATTGGTGGCGACGGTGGCCTCGGTCGGACCGTAGGCGTTGTGGAACGCCCGGACCGCGCCGTTGGCCTTGGTTCCCTCGGCGATCGGCACCGCCCACTTGGCGACCACGTCCGGCGACACGGCTTCACCACCGGCGATGAGCACCCGCAGCGAGTCCAGGCCCTTGGGATCGAAGGTGGACAGCGCGGCCGGGGTGATGAACGCGTGCGAAACCCGCTCGCGCCGCATGAGTTCCGACAGTTCCGCGCCACCGAAGACGCCCGGTGCGACGACCACCATGGTGCCGCCCGCGCCGACGGCGAGCAGGAACTCCAGGATCGACGCGTCGAACGACGGCGAGGCGAAATGCAGTGTCCGCGAGCCGGAATCCAGGCCGTACCGAACGACCTGCTCGACCGCGAAGTTGGCCAGACCGGCGTGGGTGACCACGACGCCCTTCGGCACACCGGTGGTACCGGAGGTGTAGATCACGTACGCGACGTGCTCGGGCCGGACCGGGGCCCACCGCTCGGCGTCGGTGACGGGTTCGGCCGAGTGCGAGGCGATCTCGGCGTGCGTCATCTGATCGTCGAGGGTGATCCAGCCCGCCAGGCTCTCGACCGGCGGCAGCCCGTTCAGCTCGGCGGAGACCGTGAGGCCCAGCACCGCGCCGGAGTCGCCGATCATGTGCGCGATGCGGTCCGCCGGGTAGGACGGATCGACCGGCACGAACGCCGCGCCCGACTTGGCGACGGCCCAGATGGCCAGCACCGATTCGAACGAGCGCCGGATGGCGACGGCGACACGGGTTTCCGGCCCGGCACCGCGCTCCATGAGCATGCGCGCCAGACGCGAGGAAGCCGCGTCGAGTTCGGCGTAGCCCAGACCCTGCCCGTCGAAGACGACCGCCTCGCCGACCGGGTTGTTGGCGACGGCGTCGGCCAGCAGCTCGGGCAGCGTGCGCGGCGTGATGGCCGGACCGCCGGTTCGGGCGATCAGGTCGGCGCGCTCGTCGGCGGCCAGGATCTCCAGGTCGCCGACCGCGGTGCGCGGCGCGGAGACGATCTCGCCGAGCAGTCGCAGGAACCGCTGGGCGAAGCCCTCCACGGTGGCCTGGTCGAACAGGTCGCGGGCGAAGCCGAATTCGGCGTACATGCCCGCGCCTGTGCTTTGCGCATCAGAGATACGAGCGTCGGCCGGAGCCTCGGTCAGCGTCAGCTGTAGATCGAACTTGGCGACATCGTTCTCGAAGTCGACCGCCGCGACCCGCAGCCCCGGCAGTTCGAACGAGCTCTCGGGCAGGTTCTCGAACGACAGCGCCACCTGGAACAGCGGGTGCCGCGCGGTGGACCGCTCCGGGTTGAGGATCTCCACGAGCCGCTCGAACGGAATGTCCGCGTGCGCGAAGGCTTGCAGATCGCCGTCCTTGGCCTTGGCCAGCAGTTCGGTGAAGCTGTCGCGTCCGGTCACCTCGGTGCGCAGCACCAGGGTGTTCACGAACATGCCGATCAGGTTGTCCAGCTCGGCCTCGCCGCGGCCCGCGATGGGCGCGCCGATGGCGATGTCGGTGGTGCCGGACAGTCGCGCCAGGAATACCGCGAGCGCCGTGTGCACGACCATGAACATGGTCGCGTTGTTGGTGCGCGCGATCTGCTGGAGTCCGCGGTGCAGATCGTTGCCGATCGGGAACAGCACCCGGCCGCCCTGGAAGGACTGCACATTCGGGCGCGGCCGATCCGCGGGCAGGTTCAGCTCGTCGGGCAGCCCGTCGAGCGCGGTGCGCCAGTAGGCGGCCTGCGCCGAAATGAGACTGGTGGCGTCGTCCTCCGCGCCGAGCAGCTCGCGCTGCCACAGCGAGAAGTCCGCGTACTGCACCGGCAGCGGGGCCCAGCCGGGCGCGACACCGGCGGCACGGGCGGCGTAGGCCACCATGACGTCGCGGGTGAGCGGGCCCATGGACCAGCCGTCGGCGGCGATGTGGTGGGTGACGAACACGAGGACGTGTTCGACGGCGGTGCCGTCAATGGACTCCGTGGTGCCCTCCACGCGGAACAGCTTGGCGTGCACCGGAACTTCGTTGGTGACGTCGAAACCGGTGGTGATGACCGCGGCAATGCGCTCGGTCACCGACTCGGCGGAGACGACGACCGGCCGCATGTCCGGAACCGCCTGCGCGACAGGCACGATCACCTGCGTCGCGGCACCGTTGACCTGCGGGTAGATGGTCCGCAGCGTCTCGTGGCGGCCGATCACGTCGGTGACCGCCTCGCCCAGCGCCGCCACATCCAGCGCACCGGTCAACCGCACCGCCACGGGGACGTTGTAGGCGGCCGAGGCGGTGTCGAACTGGTTGAGGAACCACATGCGCTGCTGAGCCAGCGACAGCGGCACGCTCTCCGGTCGCGGTCCGGCGGTGAGCGCCTTGCGATCTCCCGCACCGGCGTGCTGCTCGACCTTGGCGGCCAGACCCGCCACGGTCGACGCCTCGAACACGGCGCGCACCGGCACCCGCGCGTCCAGGGCCGCGCCGATGCGCGCGGCGACCTGGGTGGCGAGCAGCGAGTTGCCGCCGAGGGCGAAGAAGTCGTCATCCGCGCCGACCCGCTCGATACCGAGGACCTCCGCGATGACGCCCGCGACGATCTCCTCGATCGGGGTCGACGGCGCGCGGAAGGCGGTGGTCTCGAACTCGGGCTCCGGCAACGCCTTCCGGTCCAGCTTGCCGTTCACATTGAGCGGCAGAGCATCCAGGACCACGAACGCCGACGGCACCATGTACGACGGCAGCCCGGCGCTCAGCGCCGACTTCACCAGCGGCACATCCACACCCGAGCCCGAGGGCACCAGGTAGGCGACGAGCCGGTCACCGGTCTTGGCGTCCTGCTTGGCCAGCACCGCGGTCTGCGCGACCTCCGGCAGCGCCAGCAGCGCCGCCTCGATCTCACCGAGCTCGATACGGAAGCCGCGGATCTTCACCTGGAAGTCGGTGCGGCCCCGGTACTCCAGCTCCGCTCCGCCTCCCCGCGCTTCGTCGGCCGACCAGGCGACGAGGTCACCGGTGCGGTACATGCGCTCGCCGACCGTGAACGGGTTCGCGACGAAGCGATCCGCGCTCAGGTCCGGTCGCGCGAAGTAGCCGCGCGCCAGCTGCGCACCGGCGAGGTACAGCTCACCGGAGACGCCGTCGGGCACCGGGTTCAGGCGCGCGTCGAGCACGTAGACCCGCGAATTCCATTCCGGCACACCGATGGAGACCGAGCCGGTGCCGGCATCGGTGACCAGGTGCGTGGTGATGGACACCGCCGCCTCGGTCGGGCCGTACAGGTTGAACAGCGCCGCGTCCGGGTTGGCCGCGCGGAAGCGCTGGGCCACCGCGGCGGGCAGCGCCTCACCGATGGCCAGCACCCGGCGCAGCGAATCATTGAGCGCCCCATCGGCGGCCGTGACCAGCCCGTCCAGCATGGACGGCACCACGTGCAGCGTGGTGACCCGCTCGCGGGCCATCAGCTCGTTGAGGTACGCCGGATCCCGGTGCCCGTCGGCAGCGGCGATCACCAGTCGTCCGCCGGACACGGCGGCCGACCAGAACTCCCACACCGACAGGTCGAAGGTGGCGGCGGTCTTGAGCAGCACCGCGTCATCCGCGCCGAGCCCGAATTCCGCGCTCTTCCACTGCAACTGGTTGGCGATGGCAGCGTGCGGCAGCGCCACGCCCTTGGGCCGACCGGTGGAACCGGAGGTGAAGATGACGTAGGCGGTGTTCACCGGCCGCAGCGGTGCGACCCGCTCGGCATCGGTGACCGGTGCCGAGTTCGACAGCGTCAGTTCATCGCCCTCCCGTCGCCCCGCCGCCACCCCCAACGGAATCGCTTCGCGATCCATGTAGAACAGCGGCGCGATGTCGGTCGAGAATTCGGCGGCCGCGTTGGTCAGCACGCACACCGGCGCGGCGGTTTCCAGGATGTACCCGGTCCGCTCGGCGGGCTGGTCCGGATCCACCGGCACGTACGCGCCACCGGCGACCGAGACCGCGTACATGCCCACGACCAGGTCGACCGAGCGCCGCAGCGCCAGCGCGACCCGCGCCTCCGGGCCGACACCGAGCGAAATCAGGTGCCGGGCAAGGCCGTTGACCCGCGCGCCGAGTTCGGCGTAGGTCACGGTCTCGCCGTCGGGCCCGATCAGCGCGATGGCGGTCGGCTTGGCGGCCACCGTCGCGTTCAGCATCGAGACCAGCGTCGCGGCCGAATCCACCTGGTGCGCGGTGTTGTTGCGCGCATCGAGGATCTCGGCCCGCTCGGCGGCGGCGAGGAGTTCGATCTCGCCGACCGCGGTGCGCGGCGCGACCACGATCTCGCGCAGCAGGTGCACGAACCGCTGCGCGAACCCGTCCACCGTGGCGCGGTCGAAGATATCGGTGGCGTAGGTCAGGATGCCCGTGATGCCCTGTGCCGCACCGTCTTCGCCGTAGATGTCGGAGACGATGAGGTGCAGGTCGAACTGCGACAGCTCGGTGTCCACGTCGAGCCCGGCCACGCTCAGCCCCGGCAGTTCCAGGGTGGAGCGGGTCAGGTTCTGGAAGGACAGACCCACCTGAAACAGCGGGTGCCGCGCGGTCGAACGGGCCGGGTTGAGCACCTCGACGAGGCGCTCGAACGGCACGTCGGCATTGGCGTAGGCCTGGATGTCGGTCTCGCGCTGACGCGAGAGCAGCTCGGCGAACGGCTCGCCGCCGTCGACCAGCGTGCGGAACACCAAGGTGTTCACGAACATACCGATCAGGTCGTCCAGGACGGCCTCACCACGACCGGCCATCGGGGTGCCGATGGCGATGTCGTCGGAGCCCGACAGTCGCGACAGCAGCACCGCGAGCGCGGTGTGCACGACCATGAACAGCGTCGCGCCCTCGGCGCGGGCCAGTTCCACCAGCCCCGCGTGCAGCTCGGCGTCGATGCGGACGTCGATCTTGCCGCCCGCGAAGGACTGCACCGCCGGACGCGGCCGGTCGGCCGGGAGATCCAGCTGATCGGGCAGACCGGCGAGGGCCTGCTTCCAGTACGCGACCTGCTTGGCGGCCAGCGATTCCGCGTCGTTCTCGTCACCCAGCAGTTCGCGCTGCCACACGGAGTAGTCCGCGTATTGCACCGCCAGCGGCGTCCAGCCCGGGGCCTGCTTGATGGAGCGCGCCGCGTAGGCGGTCATCAGGTCCCGGGTCAGCGGGGCCACCGAGGAACCGTCACCGGAGATGTGGTGAATCACCAGCGCCAGCACGTATTCCGCGGGCGCGGGCGCGTTCGGGTCCACGGCCGGGTACTGCCCGGTGGGCGCGATATCGGCGAAGTCGAAGGTGTAGGCCGCCGCGTGCGCCGCGGCCTCCGACGGCGCGGCGGCCGGAGCCACTTCGCTGCCCTCGATCTTGAACAGCGCCACCTTGATCGGCACCTCGGCGGTGACGTCGAAGGCGGTGGAGGTCAGCTCGACCACCGCGCCCACGACCTCGTCCGAGCTCACGGTGCGCACCTCGAGCTCGGGCACGGCCTGCGCCGGCAGCAGGATGACCTGCACCGGACCGTCCTCGGTCTGCGGGTAGATGGTCCGCAGGATCTCGTGGCGGGCAACCACATCGGCGATGGCCGCGCGCAGCGCGTCCTCGTCGAGCAGCCCGGACAGCCGCACCGCGACCGGCACGTTGTAGGCGGCCGAGGCGGTGTCGAAGCGGTTGAGGAACCACATGCGCTGCTGGGCCAGCGAGAGCGGAATGTTCTCCGGTCGCGGTCCGGCGGTCAGCGCCTTGCGGCCACCGGCCCCGGCGTCGCGTTCCACGCGGGCCGCGAGCGCGGACACGGTGGACGCCTCGAACAGCAGTCGCACCGGCACCCGGGTGTTGAGCGCCTCGCCGAGGCGCGCGGCGACCTGGGTGGCCAGCAGCGAGTTGCCGCCCCACTGGAAGAAGTCGTCGTCCAGGCCGATGCGCCCGGCTTCGACGCGCAGCACGTCGGCGAACACGCCCGCCACGATCTGCTCGATCGGTCTGACGGGCGCGCGGAAGACCGCCTTCTCGAAGGTGGGCTCGGGCAGTTCCTTGCGGTCGAGCTTGCCGTTGGCGTTGAGCGGCAACGCGTTCAGCGGCATGAAGACCGACGGGATCATGTACGACGGCAGCTCGGCGGCCAGCGCCGACTGCAACTGTGCCTTGTCCGGCTCGCCGTCGGTGCCGACCACGTAGGCCACCAGGCGGTCGCCCAGCACCGGGTCGGTGTGCGCGACCACGGCGGCCGAGGCGATCGAATCCACGCGCAGCAGCGCGGATTCGATATCGCCGAGCTCGATGCGGAAACCGCGGATCTTCACCTGGAAGTCGGTGCGGCCCCGGTATTCCAGCTCCCCGTTTGCCTGCCAGGCCACCAGGTCACCGGTGCGGTACATGCGGGAGCCGTTGCCGTCGAACGGATTCGCCACGAAGCGGTCCGCGGTCAGGTCCGGGCTGCCGTAGTAGCCGCGCGCCAGCTGCGCACCGGCCAGGTACAGCTCGCCGGACACGCCCACCGGCACCGGCCGCAGACGCGAATCCAGCACGTACACCTGGGAATTCCATTCGGGCGAGCCGATGGACACCGACAGCTCGTCGCGCTCGGTGACCCGGTGGTTGGTGATGGACACCGCGGCCTCGGTCGGGCCGTACAGGTTGAACAGCTCGGTGCGCGGCCGCTCCCGCAGCACGCGCTGCGCCAGCGGTCCGGGCAGCGCCTCACCGATGGCGAGGATGCGCCACAGCGAATCCGGCAGCCCGTCGGTGAGCAGCGCGTCCAGCATCGACGGCACCACGTGCAGGGTGGTCACCCATTCCCGCGCCATGAGCTCGTTGAGGTAGGCCGGATCCTTGTGCCCGTCGGGCGCGGCGATGACCATGCGGCCACCGCAGGCCGCGGCCGCCCAGAACTCCCAGACCGAGAGGTCGAAGGTGGCGGCGGTCTTGAGCAGCACCGCGTCGGCCGGGTCGAGCCCGAATTCGGTGACCTTCCACAGCAACTGGTTCACGACCGCGCCGTGCGGCAGCGCCACACCCTTGGGGCGGCCGGTGGAACCGGAGGTGAAGATGATGTAGGCGGTATTGGCGGCGGTCAGCGCGCGCACCCGCTCCGCATCGGTGACCGGCTTCGGCGAGTGGCCCGACAGGTCCAGCTCGTCGATGGTCAGCACCTCGGCCAGTTCGGTCTCGAAACCGACTGCCGCCGTGGTGAGTACGGCCTTGGGAGCCGAGGTCTCCAGGATGTAGCCGACGCGCTCGGCGGGCTGATCCGGATCGATCGGCACGTACGCGGCACCGGCCTTGGCGACCGCGTACATGGCGACGACCAGGTCGGTGGAGCGCCGGATGGCCAGCGCCACACGGTCTTCGGTGCCGATGCCGCGCGCGATGAGCTCGTGGGCGAGCCGGTTCACGCGGGCGTCGAGCTCGGCGTAGGTCACATTCTCCGCGCCGTCGGCGGTGTCGGCCACGATGGCCACGGCCTTCGGGTCGTCGGCGACAGCCTTGTCCAGCAGCGAGATCAGCGTGGCCTCGGACGCACCCGGGAACACGTTGTCGACATCCTGCGCGGTGTTGTTCCACCGCTTCAGGATTCGCGCGTGCTCATCCTCGTCGAGCAGGTCGAGATCGCCGACCGGCACCGAGGTGTCGGCCAGGATGGCGTCCAGCACGCGCACGAACCGGTCGGCGAAGGACCGCACGGTCGATTCGTCGAACAGGTCGGTGGCGTAACCGAATTCGGTGAGGATCTCGGCCGGGGTGCCGTCCTCGGTGTACCGGTCGTAGAGCGTGACGTGCAGATCGGTCTTGGCCAGCTGCGAGTCGAATTCGACCGCGGCCACGTGCAGGCCGGGCAGCTGGAAGGCGGTCTCGGCCAGGTTCTGGAACGACAGGCCCACCTGGAACAGCGGGTTGCGCGCGGTGGAGCGGACCGGGTTGAGCACCTCGACGAGGCGCTCGAACGGCACTTCGGCGTTGGCGAAGGCTTCCAGGTCGCGTTCGCGGACCTCGGAGAGCAGTTCGGCGAAGGTGTCGTTGCCGTCGACCTGGGTGCGGAACACCAGGGTGTTGACGAACATGCCGATCAGGTCGTCGAGTTCGCGTTCGCCGCGGCCCGCGATCGGGGTGCCGACCGCGATGTCGTCGGTGCCCGACAGGCGGGCCAGCAGCACCGCGAGGGCGGCGTGCACGACCATGAACAGCGAGGCGTTATTGGCCCGCGCCAGCTCGTGCAGCTTGGCGTGGCGCTCGGCGTCGATATCGAAGCGCAGCGCCTTGCCGTGGAACGACTGCGCCGGCGGACGCGGCCGGTCGGTGGGCAGCTCCAGCTGGTCGGGCAGCCCGGCCAGGGCGCGGGTCCAGTACGAGACCTGTTTGGCCGACAGCGATTCCGCGTCGTCCTCGGTGCCCAGTACCGCGCGCTGCCACAGCGCGTAGTCGGCGTACTGCACCGGCAGCGGGGTCCACTGCGGGACATCGCCGTTCACGCGGGCCACGTAGGCGGCCATGATGTCGCGCGCCATCGGGCCCATGGAGGAGCCGTCGGCGGAGACGTGGTGAACGGTGAAAGCCAGCACGTGCTGGGTTGCGACGGCCGAGCCGTCAATTGATACAGCGCTGTCGGTGATGGCGAACATCTTCACCGCCAGCGGCACCTCGACGGTGACGTCGAAGGTGGTCATGGCGAATTCGATGATCTTGCCGAGCAGTTCGGCCTCGGTCACCGCCTCCGGCACCAGCGTCAGATCGGTCTGCGCGGTGGACAGCACCACCTGGTGCGGCCCGTCGGCCGAGCGCGGGTAGACCGTGCGCAGCACCTCGTGACGCGCGATCACATCGCCTATGGCCTGCTGCATGGCGTACAGGTCCAGCGCGCCGGTGAAGCGCACCGCCAGCGGGATGTTGTCGACCGCCGAAGTGCTGGTGTCGAACTGGTTGAGGAACCAGTAGCGCTGCTGCGCCGGGGACAGCGGCAGCTGCGCGGGCCGCTCACCGGCCACCAGGCTGGGACGACGTCCCGAACCGGCATTGCGTTCCACGCGGGCGGCCAGCGCCGCGACGGTGGACGCTTCGAACAGATCGCGCACCGCGAGCGGGGTGTCCAGGGCCGCACCGAGGCGGGCGGTGACCTGGGTGGCGATCAGCGAGTTGCCGCCGAGCTCGAAGAAGTCGTCGTCGAGGCCGACCCGGCCGACGCCGAGGACGTCGGAGAAGGTGCCCGCCACGATCTCCTCGATCGGGGTGGACGGGGCGCGGAAGACCTTGGCCTCGAACACCGGCGCGGGCAGCTGCTTGCGATCCAGCTTGCCGGAGGCATTGAGCGGGAAGGCGTCCAGCACCACGAAGGCGGTCGGGACCATGTAGCCGGGCAGGCCGTCCTGGAGTTCGGCGCGCACGGCCTCGACGTCGATGCCGTGTCCGGCGGTCGGGATGACGTAGCCGACCAGCTGTTCGCCGAGGCGCTCGTCGCTGCGGACCACGACCACCGACTGGGCGATGGCATCGATTGCCGTGAGCGCGGACTCGATCTCGCCGAGCTCGATACGCAAGCCACGCAGCTTCACCTGGAAGTCGGTGCGGCCCAGGTATTCGATCTCGCCACGGCCGGTCCACTTCACGAGGTCACCGGTGCGGTACATGCGCTGACCGTCGTGGAACGGGTCCGCGACGAAGCGGTCGGCGGTCAGATCCGGCCGCGCGACATAGCCGCGCGCCAGCTGGACGCCCGCCAGGTACAGCTCACCCGCGACACCCGGGGCGACCGGGTGCAGACGCGAATCCAGCACGTACACAAGGGTGTTGAAGACCGGCGCGCCGATCGGCACCGACAGCACGTCGGTGTCCTCGACCTCGTGGTAGGTGACGTCGACCGCGGCCTCGGTGGGGCCGTACAGGTTGTGCAGGCGGGCCCCGGTCAGCTCGCGCAGCTTCTGCGCGGTCGGCGCGGGCAGCGCCTCACCGGAGGCGAAGACCTGCTGCAGCGAGGTGCATTCGGCCGCCTTCTCCTCCGCGACGAACACCGACATCATCGACGGCACGAAGTGCGCGGTGGTGACACCGTTCTCGATGATCAGCTCGGCCAGGTAGGCCGGGTCGCGGTGGCCGTCCGGCTTGGCGATGACCAGGCGCGCGCCGATCTGCAAGGGCCAGAAGAACTCCCACACCGACACGTCGAAGGTGGCCGGGGTCTTCTGGAGCACCACATCGTCGTCGAACAGCCCGTACTCGGTCTGCATCCAGACCAGGCGGTTGACGATGGCGCTGTGGCTCACCGCCACGCCCTTCGGGCGGCCGGTCGAACCCGACGTGAAGATCACGTACGCGGTGTTGTCGCCGCGCAGCGGGGCCACGCGGTCCGCGTCGGTGATCGGGGCGTCGGAGTAGCCCGACAGCTCCAGCTCATCGATCAGCAGTGTGCGCGTGGTGGTTTCGAAACCGTCCCGGGTCGTGCTGAGCACGCACACCGGCTCGGCGATATCGAGCACGTACTGGTTGCGCTCGGCCGGGTGGTCCGGGTCCAGCGGCACGTACGCGCCACCGGCGAGCGTGACGGCGTACATGCCGACCAGCAGCTCGAAGGAGCGGCGCATACCCAGGGCCACATAGGAGTCCGGTCCGACGCCCTCGGAGATGAGGTGGCGGGCCAGCTGACGAGCGCGCGAGGCGAACTCGCCGTAGGACAGTTCCGTGCCCTCGAACACGAGCGCGGTCAGGCCCGGAGTCTGCTTGGCCTGCGCCTCGAACATGGAGGCCAGGGTGACCTCGGCGGCGATCTTCTTGCCGCCCAGCGCGACCCGCTTGACGTCGTATTCGGTGGCGTTCCAGCCGCGCAGCACCTGGCGGCGCTCGGCGGCGTCGAGCAGCTCGATGTCACCGATCAGCGCGGCCGGGGTCGCGACCACGGCCGACAGCATCCGCACCAGGCGCTCGCCGAACCCGGCGATGGTGCCCGCGTCGAACATGTCGGTGGCGTAGGCGAATTCAGCGGTCATGCCGTTGCCGTCGGCGTGCTCGGTGAGGTTGAGGTGCAGGTCGAACTTGGCGGTGACCACGTCCAGGGGCACGCCCGCCACTTCCAGTCCGGGCAGGGCGAAGGTCGCCGGGCCGGTGTTCTGGAACGACAGCATGACCTGGAACAGCGGGTGCCGGGCCTGCGAGCGGGCCGGGTTGAGGATCTCCACCAGGCGCTCGAAGGGCAGGTCGGCGTGGCCGAAGGCGGCCAGGTCGGTGTCCTTGGTGCGGGCCAGCAGCTCGGTGAAGGTCTCGCCGGAGCCGACGGCCGTGCGCAGCACCAGGGTATTGACGAACATGCCGATGGCGTCGTCGATCTCCTGCTCGCCACGACCGGCGACCGCGGTGCCGATGGCGATGTCGTCGCCGTTGGACAGTCGCGCCAGCAGGGCCGCGAAGGCCGCGTGCACGACCATGAACAGCGACGCGCCGTGCTCACGAGCCAGGCCGTGCAGTCCGGCCAGCAGGTCGGAGTCGATCGAGAACTCGTGCACGCCACCGGCATTGGACGCGACCGCGGGGCGCGGGCGGTCCGAGGGCAGGTCGATCTGGTCGGGCAGGCCCGCCAGTTCGCTGCTCCAGTAGGAGACCTGCTGGGAGATCAGCGAGTCGGCGTCGTTCTCGTCGCCGAGGGTCTCGCGCTGCCACAGCGCGAAGTCGGCGTACTGCACCGGCAGCGGAGCCCACTGCGGCGCTTCACCATTGGCGCGGGCCGCGTAGGCGACCATGACGTCGCGGGCGAGCGGGCGCACCGACCAGCCGTCACCGGAGATGTGGTGCACCACGAAGACCAGGACGTGGGTGGGCGCGGCGGCGTCGCTGACGCGGAACAGCCCGGCGCGCACCGGCGCGGAGGCGGTCACGTCGAAGCCGGTGAGCACCAGTTCGGCAATGCGCTCGCGCAGCTGGGCCTCGGCCACCGCGATCGGGGCCAGCCCGGTGCCGCCGCCGAAGATGCCGGCGTTGGCGGCCGAGTCCAGGCGGACCTGGTCGGCGGGCAGGATGACCTGCACGCCACGGCCTTCGGCGTTCTCCGGGTAGATGGTGCGCAGCACCTCGTGCCGTTCCAGCACGTCGCCGACGGCGGCCAGCAGGGCGTCCACGTCGAGGTCGCCGGTGAGGCGGACCGCGAGGGGGATGTTGTTGACGGCCGAGGCGGTGTCGAAGCGGTTGAGGAACCACATGCGCTGCTGAGCCAGCGACAGCGGGATCTCGTCGGGCCGCTCCCCCGCCACCAGGGCGGGGCGGCGGCCGGTGCGGGACTCGGTCTCCAGACGCGCGGCCAGTCCGGCCACGGTCGGGGCCTCGAACAGCACGCGCACCGGGATGCGGGTGTCCAGGGCCGCGCCCAGGCGGGCGACCACCTGGGTGGCGATGAGCGAGTTGCCGCCCAGCTCGAAGAAGTCGTCGTCGAGGCCGATGGCGGCGTCGGTGCCGAGAACCTCGGCGAAGACGTCGGCGACTGTCAGTTCAACCTTGGTCCTTGGAGCGCGGAATTCGCGCGCCTCGAACTCCGGCTCGGGCAGGGCCCGGCGGTCGAGCTTGCCATTGGCGTTGAGCGGCATGACATCCAGCGACACCAAGGCCGCCGGGACCATGTAGGACGGCAGCTGCGCGTGCAGGTGCTCACGCAGCGCGTCCAGGTCGATGGCACCTGCGGCGGGCACCACGTAGCCGACGAGCCGGTCGCCGGTGCGCGGGTCGGAGTTCATCACCACGACCGCCTGCGCCACGGAAGCGTGTGCGGTCAGCGCGGATTCGATCTCACCGAGCTCGATGCGCAGACCACGCAACTTCACCTGGAAGTCGGTACGGCCCAGGTAGGTGACGGAGCCGTCGCTGTTCCAGCGCACCAGGTCGCCGGTGCGGTACATGCGCTCGCCGGGGCCGAAGGGGTTGGCCACGAAGCGATCCGCGGTCAGGTCGGCGCGGCCGACGTAACCGCGCGCCAGCTGGCTGCCCGCGAGGTACAGCTCACCCGCGACACCCGGGGCAACCGGGTGCAGACGCGAATCCAGCACGTACGCCTGGGCGTTCCATACCGGGCGACCGATCGGAACCGCGCCCTGCACGTCGTCGGAGACCGGCGCGTAGGTGGCGTGCACGGTGAACTCGGTCGGGCCGTACAGGTTGTGCAGCTCGGCCGAGCTGACCTTGCGGAAGGCACGCACCACGTCGGAGGTGAACGCCTCACCGGCGATCAGCAGCGCCCGCAACGAGGACAGCTGTTCCGCTGCCGCGCCGCTCGCGAACACGCTGAGCATGGACGGCACGAACGAAGTGATGGTGACGCCCTCGGCGGCAATGACATCCGCCAGGTACTGCGGATCCCGATGTCCGTCCGGAGTGGCCACGACCATGCGTGCACCGACGGCCAGCGTGCCGAACAGCTCCCACACCGACACGTCGAAGGTCTGCGGCGTCTTCAGCAGCACCACGTCATCGGCCGAGAGGCCGTATTCCGAAGTGATCCACGCGATCTGGTTGACGGCCGCCGCGTGCGGCACCGCCACGCCCTTCGGGCGACCGGTCGAACCCGAGGTGAAGATGACGTAAGCGGCGTTCGAAGACCGCAGCGGGGCAAGCCGATCCGCATCCGTCAGCGGCGCGTCGGAGTAGTCCGCGAGCTCCGCGTCGAGTGCGTCGACGACCAGTACCGACGCGGCGTCGTAGCCGAAACCGTCGCGCGTGGTGGTCAGCACGGCCACCGGCTGCGCCGTCTCCAGCACATAGTCGATGCGGTCGGCGGGCTGGTCCAGATCCAGCGGCACGTACGCGCCACCGGCGGCCAGCACCGCGTACATCGCCACCACCAGGTCGGTGGAGCGGCGGATGCCCAGGGCCACCAGCGTGTCCGGGCCGACGCCCTGCGCGATCAGGTGGCGGGCCAGCTTGTGCACGCGAGACGCGAACTCGCCGTAGGACAGAGCAGCCCGTTGGGAGGTATGGGCGTGGCCGTCGGAGCTGAGCGCGATCGCTTCAGGCGTGCGTGCGGCATGCGCCTCGAACTGGGTGAGCAGGGTGTCCGCGGCATCGCCGGAGGCCAGGTGCAGCGCATCGGCCAGTCGCTGTTCGGGCACATCGGCCCAGCCCAGCGAGGCGTCGTCGGCGAGCACCGCGCCGGTGCGCTCGGCGAGCAGGTCGCTCACCGAACCGGCGGTGCGGTTCCAGGTGAACCGGACCAGCGCGCGCTCGGCGGGATCGAGCAGGTCGATATCGCCGACCGGCAGTTCCGGACGGGCCGCGATGGCCGCCAGCAGGCGGGCGAAGCGCTCACCGAAGGCGGTCATGGTCGATGCGTCGAAAAGGTCCGTCGCATAGATCAATTCGGCGGTGATACCGGCCGGGGTCGCACCGTGGCCGTTGCCCTGGCCCGCGCCGACCTGCTCGGTCAGCACCAGCTGGAGGTCGAACTTGGCGGTGTCGATGGGCAGCTCGACCGCGCTGACGGTCAGGCCGGGCAGTTCCAGTTCGGTGATGCCGGTGTTCTGGAACGACAGCATGACCTGGAACAGCGGGTGCCGGGCCTGCGAGCGGACCGGGTTGAGGATCTCGACCAGGCGCTCGAAGGGCAGGTCGGCGTGGCCGAAGGCCTGAATGTCGGTGCCGCGCACCGCGTCCAGGAGTTCGGTGAAGCCGCGGCCCCCGTCGACCTCGGTGCGCAGCACCAGGGTGTTGACGAACATGCCGATCAGGTCGTCGAGGGCGCGTTCACCACGACCGGCGACCGGGGTGCCGATGGCGATGTCCTGCTCGCCCGACAGGCGCGACAGCAGCACGGCCAGTGCGGAATGCATGACCATGAACAGGGTCGCGCCGCGGGTGCGCGCGAGTTCGGCCAGCTTGGCATGGGTTTCGGCGTCGATGGTGAAGACGTGGGTGGCACCGTGGCCGGTGGCCACGGCCGGACGCGGCCGATCCGCGGGCAGGTCCAGCTGGTCGGGCAGCCCGGCCAGCGAGTCGCGCCAGTACGAGATCTGCTGCGAGATCACCGATTCGGCGTCGCGCTCGTCACCCAGCACCGCGCGCTGCCACAGCGCGTAGTCGGCGTACTGGACATCGAGTGCCTGCCAGCCCGGTTCGCCGCCCTCGACGCGAGCGCCGTAGGCGGTCATGACGTCCCGGGTGAGCGGGCCCATGGAGAAGCCGTCGGCCGAGATGTGGTGCACCACCAGCGCGAGCACGTGCTCGGTGGGGCTGATCTCGAACAGCCGGGCCCGGAAGGGCACGTCCACGGTGACGTCGAAGCCGGTCAGCACCAGCTCCGAAAGCGCCTGCGGCAGCTGGGCTTCGGTGACCTCGACCGGGGTCAGGTCCGGGATGACCTGCCCGGTGGGCACGATCTCCTGGAACGCCTGCCCGTCGATCTCGGGGTAGCGGGTGCGCAGCGACTCGTGCCGCGCCAGCACGTCGGCGACGGCGATCTGCAGGGCCTGGCGGTCCACCAGACCCGACAGGCGCACGGCCGCCGGGATGTTGTCCACGGCCGATTCGGGATCGAACCGGTTGAGGAACCACATGCGCTGCTGGGCCAGCGACAGCGGCAGCCGCTCCGGCCGGTCCTGCGCCACCAGCGGTTGGCGGGTGCCCGCGCCGGAATGGGTTTCGGCCCGCGCCGCGAGCGCGGCCACGGTCGAGGCCTCGAAGATCTCGCGGACACCCAGCTGGGCGTCCAGCGCCGCGGACAGTCGCGCCGCCACCTGGGTGGCGATGAGCGAGTTGCCGCCGAGCGCGAAGAAGTCGTCGTCCAGGCCGACCCGGTCCAGTCCGAGGATCTCGGCGAACACACCGGCCACGATCTGCTCGACCGGGGTGGTCGGGGCGCGGAACACCGCGGCCTCGAACACCGGTGCGGGCAGCGCCTTGCGGTCCAGCTTGCCGGAGGCGTTGAGCGGGAATTCGTCCAGCACCATCAGGATCGACGGCACCATGTACGACGGCACGCTCTCGCCGATCTCGGCGCGCACCTTCTCCACGTCCACGGTGTGGCCCGCGGCCGGAATGACGTAGCCGACCAGCTGATCACCGGCGTGCGGGTCGTGGCGCACCACGACCACCGACTGCGCGATGGAATCCAGTGCGGTGAGCGCGGATTCGATCTCGCCGAGCTCGATGCGCAGACCGCGCAGCTTCACCTGGAAGTCGGTGCGGCCGATGTACTCGATCTCGCCGTCCGCGGTCCAGGTGACGAGGTCACCGGTGCGGTACATGCGCTCGGAGTCCCCGAAGGGGTTGGCCACGAAGCGATCCGAGGACAGGTCCGGTCGCCCGACATAGCCGCGCGCCAGCTGGACGCCCGCCAGGTACAGCTCACCCGCGACGCCGACCGGCACCGGCCGCAGTCGCGAATCCAGCACGTACACCTGGGTGTTGAACACCGGGCGGCCGATCGGCACCGAGTCCACGTCGGCGTCCACGACCTGGTGGTAGGTGACGTCGACGGCGGCCTCGGTGGGGCCGTACAGGTTGTGCAGCTCGGCCCCGGTCAGTTCGCGCAGCTTGTGCGAGGGCTTGGGCGACAGCGCTTCACCGGAGGCGAAGACCATGCGCAGGCTGGTGCAGCGCGCGGCGGCTTCCTCGGCGACGAACACCGCGAGCATGGACGGCACGAAGTGGCTGACCGTGACGCCCTCGCGGGCAATGAGATCGGCGAGGTAGGACGGGTCGCGGTGGCCCTCGGGCTTGGCGACGACCAGCTTCGCGCCGATCTGCAACGGCCAGAAGAACTCCCACACCGACACGTCGAAGGTGGCCGGGGTCTTCTGGATCACCACATCGTCAGCGGTCAGACCGTATTCGGACTGCATCCACAGCAGGCGGTTGACAATGGCCGCGTGCGGCACCGCCACGCCCTTGGGCCGACCGGTCGAACCGGAAGTGAAGATGACGTAGGCGGTGTTCGAATCCCGCAGCGGGGCACGGCGATCCGCGTCGGTGATCGGCTTGGCCGAGTAGCTGGCGAGATCCAGCAGGTCGATGCGCACCTGCGCGGTGTTGATCGGCAGATCCTCACCGGAGGTCAGCGCGGTCACCGGGTCGGCGGTCTCGAGAATGTACTCGGTGCGCTCGGCCGGGTGATCGGGATCCAGCGGCACGTAGGCGGCACCGGTCACGGCGACCGCGTACATGCCGACCACCAGATCGATGGAGCGCCGCATACCCAGCGCCACAAACGATTCCGCGCCGACACCGCGCTCGATGAGCCAGCGCCCCAGACGGTGCACCCGCTCGCCGAACTCGGCGTAGGACAGACTTGTCCCCTCGAAGCTGACCGCGACCGCGTCGGGCGTCCGTGCGGCCTGCGCCTCGAACAGCGCGACCAGCGTCGCGGCGGCGGTACCGGTCGGCTCGGCCGAGGTGAGTTCACGCAGGACCGGCTCGGTGTCGAACTCGGTCCGGTTCCACAGCGTCACAACCTGTTCACGCTCGGCGGCATCGACGAGTTCGATATCGCCCACGGCCGCGGCGGACTCGGTGGTGATGGCGGTCAGCACGCGGAGCAGGCGATCGGCGATGCGCCGAACGGTGTCCTCGTCGAACAAGTCGCGCAGGTAACCGGCGCGGATGCGCAGGCGGCTGTCGAGCTGGGCGATGAGGGTGAGCGGGTAGTGGGTGGCGTCGGCGGCGTCCAGGCCGGTGACGGCCATGCCGTCGATATCGGCGGCCTGGGACCGGATGCCGTCGGCGTCAACGGGATACGACTCGAACACGACCAGGGTGTCGAAGAGTCCGCCGATGCCCGCGGCCGACTGGATGTCGGCCAGGCCCACGTAGTGGTGGTCCAGCAGGTCGGCCTGCTCGCCCTGGGTGCGGGTGAGCAGCGAGCGCGCCGACTCGGCCGGATCGAAGGCGACCCGCACCGGGACGGTGTTGATGAACAGGCCCACCATGGATTCGACGCCGGACAGCTGGGCCGGGCGGCCGGAGACGGTGGTGCCGAACAGCACGTCCTCGCGGCCGGTGAGGCGGCCGAGCAGGATGCCCCAGGCGACCTGGAGCACGGTGTTCGGGGTGACGCCGATTTCGGCGGCCAGCGCGGTCAGGCGTGAAGTCGCCGTCTCGTCCAGGTCGAAGAAGTACTCACCGGACAGGGCGGTGATCTCGCGGCCCGCGTCGGGGCGGGTGAGCAGGGTCGGCTCGGAGACGCCGCGCAGCGAGTTCTGCCACGCCGCGATGGACGCCGAGCGATCCTGCGCCGCAACCCATTCCAGGAAGTAGCGGTAGGACCGCACCGGCGGCAGCACCGCGGTGTCGGAGTGCGTGGCGTAGAGCACCAGCAGGTCCTGCATGAGCAGCGGCATGGACCAGCCGTCGAGCAGGATGTGGTGGTTGGCCACGGCCAGCTGGTAGCTGGTCGCGTCGGTGCGCACCAGCGTGTAGCGGATGAGCGGCGGTTCGGTCAGGTCGAAGCGCTGGACGCGGTCGGCGTCCAGGATCTCGGCCGCGCGGGCGGTGCGTGCCTGCGGGTCGGCGATATCGGTGAGGTCGTGGTAGGTCCACGCCACCTTCACGCCGTCGATGACGATCTGCACCGGCGCACCGGAGGCGTCGTTCACGTAGGCGGTGCGCAGGATTTCGTGGCGACCCAGCAGCGCCTGCGCGGCCGACCGCAGCCGGTCGGCGTCCACGCGGCCCTCGAGGGTCAGCACGGCCTGCGCGGTGTACACGTCCACCGAGGTGGCGGCCAGCTGCGCGTGGAAGAGCAGACCGGCTTGCAGCGCGGACAGCGGCCACACCTGGCTCAGCGCACCGTACTGCTTCTCCCAGCCGTCGATATCGCGCTGGGTGATGCGGACCAGTCCGAAGTCGGACGGGGTGTGCCCGCCCGCCTGCGCGGAATCGGCGTGCGCGGCAACCGCTTCCAGCGCGGAGGTCCACAGCGCCGCGAACTCGGCGATCTCCGCGGCGCTGAGCAGCGTGGCGGGGTAGCCGATATTCGCGGTCAGCTTCTCGCCGACCACGATGGCGTTGATGTCGATCGGGGCCATGGCGGGCATGTCACCGTCGTAGGCACCGGCCAGATCGGCCAGCTCGGGTGCCGGGATCCAGCCGAACCCGCGCAGCGCCTCGGGCACGTCGCCCTCGTTGACCCGGCCCAGGTAGTTGAAGCTGACCTGCCCCGGCAGCTGCTTGGGCAGCTGGGTGGCGGTGTCGGAGTTCATGTACCGCAGCAGGCCGTAGCCGATGCCCTTGTCCGGCACGGCGAGGAGCTGTTCCTTGATGGCCTTGATGGCCCGGCCCATGGCGGGCCCGCCGGTGAGGGCGGCGTCCACGTCGATGGCCGACAGGTCGAAGCGCACCGGGAAGATCGCGGTGAACCAGCCGACCGTGCGGGACAGGTCGGCGCCGGGCACGACCTCTTCCTCACGCCCGTGGCCTTCCAGCCGGACGAGGGCTGTGTCCTGCCCCCCGGCCTTCTCCCCCAGTCCCTTGGCGGCGCGGAACTTGGCCACCGCCAACGCGAGTGCGGTGAGCAGACCGTCGTTCACACCGCCGTGGAACAGCGCGGGCACGGTGGTCAGCAGCGCCTTGGTGGCCTCGGCCGACAGCTCGACGCGATGCTTGGCAATGGTCGAGGTGACGTCCACGGCCGGATCCATGGCGCGCTCGGTGAGCAGCGGGTCCGGGCCCTCGACGACATTGCGCCAGAACGCGAGTTCGGCCACGCGCTCCTCGGTGGCGGCTTCCCGCTCGAGGGCGTGCGCCCAGGTGCGCATGCTGGTGGCGGGCGCGACCAGCTCGGGGGTCTGTCCGGCGGACAGCTGACCCCAGGCGGCGACGCAGTCCGGCACCAGGATTCGCCAGGTGACACCGTCGACCACGAGGTGGTGGGCGACGACGACGAGGCGACCGGCGCGCGAGCTGTCGGACGGTTCCAGCCACACGAACCGGATGACCTGTCCCGCAGCCGGATCCAGCTTGTCGAGGGTGGCGTCCAGTGCGGCCGTGGCGATCTCGACCAGCTCGGCGTCGGTGACGCCCGCGTCGAACTCGGTGCGGTCGATGAGCGAATCCGCGTCGATGGTTCCGGGGGCGGCGGTTTCGACGATCCAGTCCGCGTCCGGCACCCGGCGCAGGCGCGCCCGCAGCATGTCGTGGCGGTCGATGACCGCGCCGACGGTGGCGGCAATGCCCACGCGATCGATGCCGATCGGCAGTTCCAGGGCCATGGTCTGGTTGAAGCGGCCGAACTCGCCGGAGCGGCCCGCCATGAACCGCACCACCGGGGTCAGCGGCATGACACCCACGCCACCGCCCGGCAGCTCGGTCAGCTGCGGGGCCGAATCACCCTGGCCGTCCGAGGTTTCCGCGACGGCGGCCAGGCCGGAGACGGTGCGCTGCTCGAACACGTCGCGCGGCGAGAACACCACGCCGCGCGCCTTGGCGCGGGACACCAGCTGGATGGAGACGATGGAGTCGCCGCCCAGCGCGAAGAACGAGTCGTCGATGCCGACCCGCTCCAGGCCGAGCACCTCGGCGAAGACCTCGGCAATGGTCTGTTCCAGGGCATTGCGCGCCGCGCGGAAGACCACCTCGGTCGCGAAGACCGGCTCGGGCAGCGCCCGGCGGTCCAGCTTGCCGACCGGGGTCAGCGGGACACGGTCGATGACCATGACCGAGGACGGCACCATGTAGGCGGGCAGGCGGCCTTCGACATGCGCGGTCACGGCCGCGACATCGATCGAATGGCCCGGCGTGGCAACCACGTACGACACCAGCGAGGTCGCGCCCGCGGCGTTCTTGTGGCCGACGGTGACCGCGAAGTCGACGGATTCGTGCGAGGCCAGGGCCGCGTCGATCTCGCCGAGCTCGATACGGAAACCACGCACCTTGACCTGGAAGTCGGAGCGGCCGACGTACTCGACCAGGCCGTCCGGGGTCCAGCGCACCACGTCACCGGTGCGGTACATGCGCTCGCCCGCGACATACGGGTTCGCAACGAACCGGTCGGCGCTCAGGCCCGGACGCGCGTGGTAGCCGCGCGCCAGCTGGATGCCCGACAGGTAGAGCTCACCCGCGACACCGACCGGAACGGGCCGCAGCCGGTTGTCGAGGATCAGCGACTGCATACCCCGGATCGGGCCGCCGATGGTGACCAGATCGCCCGGCACCAGCGCGTCGCTGATGTTGGTCATGATGGTGGTCTCGGTCGGACCGTAGCCATTGTGGAAGGCACGAATGGCGCCGTCCGGCAGTGTCCCCTCACCAATGGGCACCGCCCACTTCTCGACCAGATCGGCCGGTACGGCTTCACCACCGGCGACCAGCACGCGCAGCGAGTCCAGGCCCGCCGGTCCGAAGGTGGACAGCGCGGCCGGGGTGATGAACGCGTGGGTCGCGCCCTCGCGGCGGATCAGCTCGGAGAGCTCCTCGCCGCCGTAGGTGCCCGGCGGGACGACCACCAGGGTGCCGCCCTTGCCGATGGCGAGCAGGAATTCCAGCATCGACGCATCGAACGAAGGCGACGCGAAATGCAGTGCGCGCGAGGAGGAGTCGAGCGCGTACCGCTCGGCCTGCTCGACGGTGAAGTTGGCCAGACCGGCGTGGGTGACCACGACGCCCTTGGGCACACCTGTCGAACCGGAGGTGTAGATGACGTAGGCCGGGTGCTCCGGACGTAGCGGGCGGACCCGCTCGGCGTCGGCGATCGCGGTGTCCGCGAACGCGTTCAGCTCCAGCTCGTCGAGCACCAGCCACTCGACCGAATCCGGCATGTCCGCGCGCACCGAGGCCACGGTGAGGCCGACCGGCGAACCGGAGTCGGTGACCATGTGCGCGATGCGGTCGGCCGGGTAGTTCGGGTCCACCGGCACGAACGCCGCACCGGTCTTGGACACCGCCCACTCGGCGAAGTACGAGTCATCCGAACGCGGCACCGCGATGGCGACCAGGTCCTCGGCGCCGATGCCGCGCTCGATGAGCAAGCGCGCCAGGCGGTTCGAGCGGGAATCCAGCTCGCCGTAGGACAGACTCGTCCCCTGGAACACGACCGCGGGCGCGGCCGGGTCGATGGCGACGGCGTCGGCGATGAGCTCCGGCAGCGTGCGCGCCGGGACGGCGGGCAGACCGAAACGGGCCACCAGATCCGCGCGCTCACCCGAATCCAGGATGTCGATCGCGCCGACACCGATCTCCGAGTCGGCGGCGACGGCTTCCAGCACCCGCATCCACCGCTGCGCGAACCCGGCCGCGGTGGCCTCGTCGAACAGGTCGGTGGCGTAGGTGAGCGCCAGCGTCATGCCGGAGTCCTGCTCCGACAGTGTGAACTGGAGATCGAAGCGGGAGATGTTCTCGTCGAGATCCAGTGTCGAGACGGTCAGCCCCGGCAGTTCCAGGCTGGTGCGGTCCAGGTTCTGGAACGCCAGCATGACCTGGAACAGCGGGTTGCGGGCCTGCGAGCGCTCGGGCGCGAGCAGTTCCACCAGCCGCTCGAACGGCACGTCGGCATTGCCGAAGGCGTCGAGGTCGGTGTGCCGCACGCGATCCAGCAGATCGGTGAACGACTCGCCCGGCTCGATCCCGGTGCGCAGCACCAGGGTGTTGACGAACATGCCGACCAGGTCGTCCAGCGCGGCTTCGCCACGACCGGCGACCGGGGTGCCGACGGCGATGTCATCGCCACCGGAGAGCCGCGCCAGCAGCACCGCGAGGGCGCTGTGCATGACCATGAACAGCGACGAACCGCGCTGGCGGGCAACCTCTTCCAGCTTGCCGATCAGCTCCGGCGACAGCGCCCGCTGCAACGTAGCGCCGCGGTGCGAGGCAATGGCCGGGCGCGGCCGGTCGGTGGGCAGCGCCAGCTCGTCCGGCACGCCGCCGAGCACGCGCTGCCAGTAGGCGACCTGCCGGGCCATGATCGAGGACGAATCCTCTTCCGAGCCCAGCACTTCGCGCTGCCACATGGCGAAGTCGGCGTACTGCACGGCCAGCGGGGCCCAGCCGGGCACCGCGCCCTGGTTGCGGGCGGTGTAGGCCAGCATGACGTCACGGGCCAGCGGCGACATGGAGAAGCCGTCACCGGCGATGTGGTGGACGACGACCACCAGCACGTGCTCGGTGGAGTCCTCGCCGCCGACCCGGAACAGGCGGGCGCGCAGCGGAACCTGTTCGGCCACATTGAAGCCGAGCGTGGCGAACGCGGTCACGGTGGCGGTCAGATCCGCCGCGGTGACGGTGACCGGGCGCAGGTCGAGGGCGATCTCCTCGGCCGGGACGACCACCTGCATCGGGGTGCCGCCGTGCTCCGGGTAGCGGGTGCGCAGCGACTCGTGGCGGCGGACCACGTCGGCGACCGCGAGTTCCAGTGCGGCGGTGTCGAGTTCGCCGGTGAGGCGGATGGCCAGCGGCAGGTTGTAGGCCGCCGAGGAGGTGTCGTACTGGTTGAGGAACCACATGCGCTGCTGCGCGAACGACAACGGCACCAGCGCGCCCGGCGTGCGGGTGCGCGCCACCAGCTTGGCGCGCGAAGCGCCGTCGGCGTGCGATTCGATGCGGGCCGCGAGCGCCTCGACGGTGGTGGCCTCGAACAGGGTGCGGACCGCGACGGTGGTGTCGAGGGCCGAGCCGATGCGGGACGCGACGCGGGTGGCGATGAGCGAGTTACCGCCCAGGTCGAAGAAGTCGTCGTCCAGGCCGACCCGCTCGAGTCCGAGGATCTCGGCGAAGACGCCCGCGACGGTTTCCTGGATCGGCGTCTCCGGCGCGCGGAAGGCGCGCGCCTGCACGGCCGGGGCCGGGAGGGCGCGACGGTCCAGCTTGCCGTTGACGGTCAGCGGGATTCGGTCCAGCACCACGATGGCGGACGGGACCATGTAGGACGGCAGCAGCTCGGCCGCTCCGTCGCGGACGGCGTCCACGGCGGGCGCGATGCCGTCCTCGGGCACCACGTAGGCCACGATCCGCTGATCGCCCGGCTGGTCCTCGCGCACGATGACCGCCGCCTGCGCGACGCCGGCCTGCGCCAGCACCGCGGACTCGATCTCACCGAGCTCGATACGGAAACCGCGGACCTTCACCTGGTCGTCGGCGCGGCCCAGGTATTCGAGCTCGCCGAAGCGGTTCCAGCGGGCCACGTCACCCGAGCGGTACAGCCGCTCGCCCGCGATTCCGAACGGGCTGGCCACGAAGCGGGCCGCGGACAGATCCGGGCGACCGAGATAGCCGCGCGCCAATTGCGGTCCGGCCACGTACATTTCGCCCGCGACACCGACCGGCACCGGGTGCAGCCGGTCGTCGAGGACGTACACGCGCAGACCCGCGATGGCACGGCCGACCACCGAACCGGTGGCGGCGGCAATGGTGTCGGCATCGAGCACGCGCACGGACACGTGCACCGTGGTCTCGGTGATGCCGTACATGTTGACCAGGTACGGCGTGGAATCGCCGTGGCGGGCAACCCAATCCGAGAGGCGGCGCAGCTCGAGCGCCTCACCGCCGAAGATCACGTAGCGCAGCGCCAGGGCCTGCTCGTCACCCGCGGAGGTGGCGATGCGGTCGGCCTCGGCGAGCTGGTAGAACGCCGACGGCGTCTGGTTGAGCACCGTGACGCGTTCGCGGCGCAGCAGTTCCAGGAACTGCTCCGGCGAGCGCGACACGTAGTAGTCGACGACCACGAGCTTGCCGCCGTAGAGCAGCGGGCCCCACAGCTCCCAGACCGAGAAGTCGAAGGCGTAGGAGTGGAACAGCGTCCACACGTCGTCGTGCCCGAAGCCGAACTCGCGATCGGTGTTGGCCATGAGCCGCACGACGTTCCGATGCGCGACCGCCACGCCCTTGGGGCGACCGGTGGAGCCGGAGGTGTAGATGACGTAGGCGACGTGGTCCGGGCGCAGCGCGGCGCGGCGGTCGGCATCGGTGACGGGCGTGTCGGCCGCGTCCTCGATATCCCCGGCCTCCAGCGAGAAACCGTCCAGCAGCACGGTGTTCAGCTCGGCGGCCGCTCCGCCTCCCCGCGCTTGCTCGACCTGCACCGTCGAGTCGGTGATCACGCTGGTGGGCCGCGCGTCCGAGAGCACGTAGGCGATGCGATCGGCCGGGTAGCTCGGATCGATCGGCACGTAGCCCGCACCGGTCTTGATCACGGCCAGCAGCGCGACGACCAGATCCGCCGAGCGCGGCAGCAGCACCGCCACCAGCGACTCCGGCCCCGCGCCCTCGCCGATCAGCCTGCGCGCCAGCACATTCGCGCGCCGGTCGAGCTCGGAGTAGGTCAGCTCCTCGTCGCCGAAGCGCACCGCGACCCGCTCCGGGTTCGCGGCCACGGCCAGGTCGAACAGGCTCGACAGGGTGGCGTCGGTGTCGACGAACGGGCTCGCCACCGCGGCAAGCGGGTCGGTCAGTCGCTCGGCGGCCCCGCCCAGCGCGGCCAGCGCCGCCGCCTCGGGCGCGATGCCCGAAATGCCTTCGGCCACACCGCGTTCGGCCTCGGCGACCGCCGCGCGGGCGATCCCGGCCAGCGCGACGATGTCCTCGCCCGCGGAGACCCAGTACTCGGCCACATCGTGGCGCTCACCCTCGCCCAGCAGGTCGATATCGCCGATGAGCGCGGCCGGATCCTCGGCCACCGCACGCAGGATGCGCACCAGGCGCTCGGCGAAGGAGGCCACGGTCTCGACATCGAACAGATCGGTCGCGTAGTTCCAGGACAGGCCCAGTGAGCCGTCGGCGCGCTCGCTCACGGTGAGCTGCACATCGAACTTGGCGGTGCCCGGGTCGAATTCGACGACCTCGAGCTCCAGCCCGGGTAGGGAGGCGGACTGCGCGTCCTTGGCCCCGGCGGCCTCGAAGGTCAGCGCCACCTGGAACAGGGGGTGGTGCGCCTGCGAGCGGACCGGGCTGAGCAAGTCCACCAGCCGCTCGAACGGCACGTCGGCGTGCGCGAAGGCGGCCAAGTCGGTGCGGCGGACCTGGGCCAGCAGGTCGCGGAAGGCCGCGCCCGGCGCGACCTCGCTGCGCAGCACCAGAGTATTGACGAACATGCCGACCAGGTCGTCCAGCGCGCGCTCGCCGCGGCCCGCGATCGGGGTGCCGATGGCGATGTCGGTGGCGCGGGACAGGCGCGCGGCCCAGGTCGCCAGGGCGGCGTGGACCAGCATGAACAGCGTGACGTCGTGCTCGCGGGCGACGCCGGTGAGTGCGCGGTGCAACTCGGCGTCGATCGAGAAGTCGTAGATGCCACCGGCATTGGTGGCGATCTCGGGCCGCGGCCGGTCGGCGGGCAGTTCGATCTGCTCGGGCAGGTCGGCCAGCCGGTCGGTCCAGTAGGCGATCTGCTGGGCGGCGATGGACTCGGAATCGGTTTCCGCGCCGAGGATCTCGCGCTGCCACAGCGTGTAGTCGGCGTACTGCACCGGCAGCGGCGTCCAGGCCGGGGCGTCACCGTTGGCGCGGGACAGATAGGCGGCCACCACATCCCGCAGCAGCGGGCGCAGCGACGCGCCGTCGGCGCTGATGTGGTGCAGCACCAGCACGACCACGTGCTCGGTCTCGGAGAGGCTGAGCACTGTGGCGCGGAACGGCAGCTCGCGGGTGACGTCGAAGTAGACGCTCGCGAGCTGCGTGATGCGCGAGGTGAGTTCGGCCGCGGTGACGGTCTCGGACCGCACCTCGAAGTCGACCTCGGACATCGGCAGGATGCGCTGGTAGCCGTCGCCCTCGACCTCGGGGTAGACGGTGCGCAGCGCCTCGTGCCGGGCCAGCACGTCGCCGACGGCCGCGTCGAAGGCGGCGAGATCGACGGTGCCGGTGAGCTTCAGCGCCACCGGGATGTTGTTGACCGCGGTGCGGTTGTCGAAGCGGTTGAGGAACCACATGCGCTGCTGCGCCAGCGACAGCGGCACCAGCTCCGGCCGTTCCTGCGCCACCAGCGCGGCGCGCGCGCCGGTGCCGACGCGCGACTCCAGGTGCGCGGCAAGCGAAGCCACGGTGGTGGCCTCGAACAGGGTGCGCAGCGGGATGTCGGCGTCGAGGGCGGCGGACAGGCGCGCGATCACCTGGGTGGCGATCAGCGAGTTGCCGCCGAGTTCGAAGAAGTCGTCGTCCAGGCCCACCCGGTCCAGGCCGAGCACGTCGGCGATGGTGCCGGCGACGGTCTGCTGCACCGGGGTGGCCGGGGCGCGGAAGCTGCGGGCGGCGAAGGTCGGCGCGGGCAGCTGCTTGCGGTCCAGCTTGCCGGAGGCATTGAGCGGGAAGGCGTCCAGCACCATGAAGGCGGCCGGGACCATGTAGGCGGGGAGCTGCTCGGCCAGCGCGTCGCGCACGGCGTCGACATCCACGGACGCGTCGGCCGCGACCAGGTAGGCGACCAGCTGATCACCGGTGCGCTCGTCATGGCGGACGACCACGACCGACTGGGCGATGGAATCGATGGCGGTCAGCGCCGACTCGATCTCGCCCAGCTCGATGCGCAGACCGCGCAGCTTGACCTGGAAGTCGGTGCGGCCCAGGTACTCCAGCTCGCCATTGCCGGTCCAGGTGACGAGGTCACCGGTGCGGTACATGCGCACGCCCTCGCCGAACGGGTTGGCCACGAAGCGATCCGCGGTCAGGTCGGGGCGGGCCACGTACCCGGTGGCGAGCTGATCGCCCGCCAGATAGAGCTCACCCGCGACACCCACCGGAACCGGCTTCAGCCGCGAATCCAGCACGTAGACCTGGGTGTTGAAGACCGGGGCACCGATCGGCACCGACGCGATATCGGCATCGACGACCTCGTGATAGGTCACGTCGACCGCGGCCTCGGTGGGGCCGTACAGGTTGTGCAGGCGCGCACCGGTCAGCTCGCGCAGCTTCTGCGCGGTCGGCGCGGGCAGTCCCTCACCGGAGGCGAAGACATTGGTCAGGCTGACGCATTCGGCCGCGGCCGCTGTATCCGATGCCTGGCCCGCCAGGGTGGCCACGAAGACCGCCAGCATCGACGGCACGAAGTGGGTGACCGTGACGCCCTCGCGGACGATGATCCCGGCCAGGTAGGCCGGATCGCGGTGGCCGTCCGGCTTGGCGACCACCAGGCGCGCGCCGACCTGCAAGGGCCAGAAGAACTCCCACACCGACACGTCGAAGGTCGCCGGGGTCTTCTGGAGCACCACGTCGTAGGCGGCCAGCCCGTACTGGGCGTGCATCCAGACCAGGCGGTTGACGATCGCGGCGTGCGAGACGGCGACACCCTTGGGGCGGCCGGTCGAGCCGGACGTGAAGATCACGTAGGCGGTATTGCCCGGGCGCAGCGGCGAGAGCCGCTCGGCATCGGAGACCGGGGTGTCGGCGAAGCCGGACAGATCCAGCTCGTCGATCCGAACCTGGTTCGCATCGACGCCTTCCACGCCCATACCGCCCAACGGGCTGTCATCGCCGGAAGTCAGCACGCAGACCGGCTGCGCGGTGTCGAGGATGTACTGGGTCCGCTCGGCCGGGTGATCCGGATCCAGCGGCACGTACGCGCCACCGGCCACGGTCACGGCGTACATGCCCGCGACCAGGTCGATGGAGCGGCGCATGCCCAGCGCCACAAACGATTCCGGGCCGACGCCCTCGGCGATGAGCCAGCGAGCCAGCTTGCGCACCCGAGCCGCGAACTCGGCGTAGGACAGACTCGTCCCCTCGAACGTGACCGCGGTCGCGTCCGGAGTCAGCGCCACCTGCGCCTCGAACAGCGAAACCAGTGTCGCCGCAGCGCCTTCGGTGACCTCGGGCAGCGCCGCGTCCAGCTCGAACGCGGTGTCGTTCCAGCCCTGGAGCAGCCTGCGGCGTTCACAGTCGCTGAGCAGCTCGACCTCGCCGACCAGCTGGGTCGGGTCGGCGGCCACGGCGGTGAGCACGGCCAGGAAGCGCTGCGCGAAGACATCGGCGTACTGCGCGTCGAAAAGGTCCGTCGCGTAGACGAGTTCGGCGTCCATGGTGGAGTCGCCGTCAATGACCTCGCTCAGCGTGAGCTGGAGGTCGAACTTGGCGGACTGCTGATCCACGGCCAGCTCGGACACGCTCAGCCCCGGCAGCTCCAGCGAGGTGCGCCCCAGGTTCTGGAACGACAGCATCACCTGGAACAGCGGGTGCCGCGCCTGCGACCGCGCCGGGTTGAGCACCTCGACCAGCCGCTCGAACGGCACGTCCGCATGCGCGAACGCCTGAAGGTCGCGCTCGCGCACGGTCTTCAGCAGCTCGGTGACGCTCGCGCCGGTGTCCACCGGCGAACGCAGCACCAGCGTGTTGACGAACATGCCGACGAGATCGTCCAGGGCCTGCTCGCCACGACCCGCCACCGGAATGCCGACGGCGATGTCATCGGTGCCGCTCAGGCGGGCCAGCAGCGCGGCGAAAGCGCTGTGCACCACCATGAACAGGGTGGTGCCATTGGTCTGCGCCACCCGGTTCAGCCCGGCGATGAGCTCACCCGGCACCTGGAAGCGATGCGTGCCCGCGTCATAGGAGGCGACGGCCGGGCGCGGCTTGACCGACAGGCGCAACTCGTCCGGCAGCCCGGACAGCGTCGACCGCCAGTAGTCCAGCTGCTCGGTGATGAGCGAACGCGGATCCTCTTCCGAGCCCAGCGTTTCCCGCTGCCACAGCGCGTAATCCGCGTACTGCACCGGCAATTCGGTCCAGCCCGGGGTCTCTCCGAGGCTGCGCGCCACGTAGGCGGTCATGAGGTCGCGCACCAGCGGGTTCATGGAGAAACCGTCGGCGGCGATGTGGTGGGCCACCAGCACCAGCACGTGGTCGTCCGCCGCGAGGCGGTAGGCGCGCAGCCGGACCGCGGTATCGGCGGTGACATCGAAGCCCTGGGCCGCGAAGGCGTAGACCGCGGCGTACAGCTCGCCCTCGGTCACGTCCATGACCTCGAGCTCGGGCACGGCGCGGCCGGTCGGCAGCACCTTCTGGTAAGCGACGCCCTCGTGCGACGGGTAGACCGTGCGCAGCGATTCGTGGCGGGCGATCACATCGGCGATCGCGCCGCGCATGGCGTCGAGATCCAGTGCGCCGGTGAGCCGTACGGCCGCCGGGATGTTGTTGGCGGCCGACTCCGGATCGAACCGGTTGAGGAACCACATGCGCTGCTGCGCGAGCGATAGCGGCGGGTACTCCGGCCGGGTGCGCACGGTGAGCGCCTGGCGCACACCGGTGCCCGCGTGCGACTCCACGCGCGCGGCCAGCGCGGCCACGGTCGGGGCCTCGAACAGCGCGCGCACGCCGATCTCGGCGTTCAGCGCGGCCGACAGGCGGGCCACCACCTGGGTGGCGACCAGCGAGTTGCCGCCCAGCTCGAAGAAGTCGTCGTCGACGCCGACGCGCTCGGCGCCGAGCAGGTCGGCGAAGATCTGGGCGATGATCTCCTCGATGGGGGTCGAGGGGGCGCGGAAACGCTTGGCCTCGAACACCGGTGCGGGCAGGGCCTTGCGGTCCAGCTTGCCGGAGGCGTTGACGGGGAAGGCGTCCAGCACGACGATCGCGGCCGGAACCATGTAGGCGGGCAGCGAGCTGCTCAGCGCGGCCTTCACACCGTCGATGTCGACAGCCGCATCAGGCTCGCGGACAACGTAACCCACCAGCTGGTCACCGGCGTGAGCATCCGTGCGGACTACGACTACCGACTGCGCGATATTCGGCTGCGCCAGCAGCGCCGCCTCGATCTCGCCCAGCTCGATGCGCAGACCACGCAGCTTCACCTGGAAGTCGGTGCGGCCCAGGTAGTTCAGTTCACCCTCGGAGGTCCAGGTGACAAGGTCACCCGTGCGGTACATGCGGTCGCCGCCCACGAACGGGTTGGCCACGAAGCGATCCGCGGTCAGGTCCGGGCGGCCGAGGTAGCCGCGCGCCAGCTGATCGCCCGCCAGGTAGAGCTCACCCGCGACACCCGGCGCGACCGGGTGCAGGCGCGCGTCGAGCACGTAGGTCTCGGTGTTCCACACCGGTCGGCCGATCGGCACGAACACGGTGTCGGTGTCGATGACCTCGTGGTAGGTGACATCGACCGCGGCTTCGGTGGGGCCGTACAGGTTGTGCAGGCGCGCACCGGTCAGCTCGCGCAGCTTCTGCGCGGTCGGCGCGGGCAGCGCCTCACCGGAGGCGAAGACCTGACGCAAACGCGGTGCGGGGACCGAGGAGTCGCCGTTCTCGTTGCCGAGGGTGGCGACGAAGACCGAGAGCATGGACGGCACGAAGTGCGCGGTGGTGATGCCGGTCTCGGCGATCACCTGGGCCAGGTACACCGGGTCGCGGTGCCCGTCGGGCTTGGCGACAACGAGTCGCGCACCGGTCTGCAAGGGCCAGAAGAACTCCCACACCGACACGTCGAAGGTAGCCGGGGTCTTCTGGAGCACGGCGTCGTTCGCGTCGATCGGGTACTCGTGCTGCATCCACAGCAGGCGGTTCACGATCGCGCCGTGCTCGACCGCCACACCCTTCGGGCGGCCGGTCGAACCGGAGGTGAAGATGACGTAGGCGGTGTGCTCGGGCAGGATCGCCTGTCCCCGTTCGGCATCCGTGATCGGAGCGTCGGAGTAGGCGTCCAGACTGAGCCTGTCGACCTCGAGCACCGGCACATTGCGGCCGGTGACGAAGTCATCGCGGCTCGTGGTGAGGATGGCGACCGGTCGCGCGGTGTCGAGCACGTAGTCGATGCGCTCATCCGGCTGATCCGGATCCAACGGCACGTACGCGCCACCGGTCTCCAGCACCGCGTACATGGCGACGACCAGATCCAGCGAACGCCGGATGGCCAGCGCCACATGCGATTCCGCGCCCACACCCTGCGCGATGAGCTTCCGCGCCAGCTTGTGCACCCGTGCCGAGAACTCGGCGTAGGACAGAGCTGTCCCCTCGAATTCCACGGCAGGCGCATCGGGGCTGGTCAGAGCCTGTGCCTCGAACAGCGAAACCAGCGTCGCGACCGCGGCGGGCCGCGTAGTCGACTCAGCGCCTTCCGGCAGCGCGGGCAGCACCGAGGCGAGGTTGAACGAGGTGTCGTTCCACTCGTCGAGGACCAGTTCGCGCTCGTCGGCGACCAGCAGGTCGATATCGCCGAGCGGCGCGTCCGGGTTCGCGATGACCGCGGCCAGGATCCGATCCAGGCGGTGCGCGAAGGCCGCGACGGTCGGCTCGTCGAAAAGGTCCAGGGCGTAGGAGATCTCCGCGGACATGCCCGCGTTCTCGCCGTGGTCGTCCTGGGCTTCCTGCAAGGTCAACTGGAGGTCGAACTTGGCCAGGCGGGCGTCGTAGTCGATGCCGTTGACCGAGAGCCCGGGCAGTTCCAGGCTGGCCTGCCGGGTGTTCTGGAAGGTCAGCATGACCTGGAACAGCGGGTGCCGGGCCTGCGAGCGGGCCGGGTTGAGCACCTCGACGAGGCGCTCGAACGGCACGTCCGCGTGCGCGAAGGCGTGCAGGTCGGTGTCGCGGGAGCGGGCCAGCAGGTCGGCGAAGGTCTCGGAGCCGTCCACCTCGGTGCGCAGCACCAGGGTGTTGACGAACATGCCGATCAGGTCGTCGAGCGCGGCCTCACCGCGGCCGTGCACCGGGGTGCCGATGGCGATGTCGGAGGTGCCCGACAGGCGAGCCAGCAGCACCGCCAGCGCGGAGTGCATGACCATGAACAGCGAGGCGTTGTGGCGACGGCCCAGATCGACCAGCGCCTGCTGGGTTTCGGCCGAGATGGCGAACGGGTACGTGCCGCCCTGGTAGCTCGCCACGGCCGGACGCTGCCGGTCCGCGGGCAGCACCAGCTCGTCGGGCAGATCGGCCAGCGCGTCGGCCCAGTAGCGAATCTGCTTGGCGATCAGCGATTCCGGGTCTTCCTCCGACCCGAGCACCTCGCGCTGCCACAGCGCGTAGTCGGCGTACTGCACCGGCAGTTCCGCCCAGGCCGGGGCCTCCCACGAGGTGCGGGCCGCGTAGGCGACCATGACATCGCGGGCCAGCGGGCCCATGGACCAGCCGTCGGCGCTGATGTGGTGGACCACCATGCCGAGGATGTACTCGGACTCGCTGATCTCGAAAAGCGCAGCGTGCAATGGCACTTCGTCGGTCACGTCGAAGGCCATGGTGGCCAGCTCGACCAGGTGGTCGATGAGATTGGACTCGGTGACCGGCACCGGCGTCAGGTCGGGCACGATCTGCGCGGCGTCCAGCACCCGCTGCACCGGGCCGTGCGCGGTCTCCGGGAAGACGGTGCGCAGCGACTCGTGGCGGTCGATGACGTCGATGACCGCGACCTGCAAAGCCGCGATATCGAGCTCACCGGACAGCCGGATGGCCACCGGGATGTTGTTGACCGCCGAGGCGGTATCGAACCGGTTGAGGAACCACATGCGCTGCTGCGCAAGGGAAAGCGGCACCTCGTTCGGCCGCTCGCGCGCGACGAGGGCCTTGCGCCCGCCGTCGCCGACATGCGATTCCACCCGGGCCGCGAGGGCTTCCACGGTGGCCGCCTCGAACAGCATGCGCACCGGCACACGCGTGTCCAGGGCGGTGCCCAGGCGGGTCGCCACCTGGGTCGCGATCAGCGAGTTGCCGCCCAGCTCGAAGAAGTCGTCGTCGACGCCGACGCGGGCGATGCCCAGCACCTCGCCGAAGATCTGCGCGACGATCTCCTCGATCGGCGTTGTCGGAGCGCGGAATTCGCGCACCTCGAAGCGCGGCGCGGGCAGCGCCTTGCGATCCAGCTTGCCGGAGGCATTGAGCGGGAAGGCGTCCAGCACCATGATCGAGCCCGGCACCATGTACGCGGGCAGCGTGCGCTGCAGCGAGGTCTTGACCCCGTCCAGGTCCACCGGCCCGCGGGTCACGATGTAGGCGACCAGCTGATCGCCGGCCACGGTGTCGATGACCAGCACCACGGCCTGCTGGACCTTGGGGTGGTCCAGCAGCGCGGTCTCGATCTCGCCGAGCTCGATGCGCTGGCCGCGGAACTTCACCTGGAAGTCGGTGCGGCCGATATATTCGAGAATTCCATAGTCGATTCCGCCCGCGGGCGCGGAGCCCGCGGAGCGCCCGTGGTTCCAGCGCACCAGGTCACCGGTGCGGTAGAGTCGAGTGCCCGGCGCGCCGTACGGGTTGGCGACGAAGCGCTCGGCGCTCAGGTCGGGGCGGCCGAAGTAGCCGCGCGCCACCTGGGTGCCGCCCAGGTACAGCTCACCCGGGACACCGGCCGGAACCGGGCGCAGGCCCTCGTCCAGCACGTAGGTCTGCGCGTTCCACACCGGGCGGCCGATGGGCACCGAGGTGACCACGGGCGCGTCGATGGGCGCGTAGGTGGCGTGCACGGTGAACTCGGTCGGGCCGTACAGGTTGTGCACGGCCGCGGTGGAGAAGCGGCGGAATGCGGTCACGGTCGCGGGCGGCAGCGCCTCACCGGCGACGAGCACCGCACGCAGGGACAGGCATTCGGCGGCCGAGGCGCTGGAGGCGAACACACTCAGCATGGACGGCACGAACGAGGTCATGGTGACCCGATGCCGCCCGATGACCTCGGACAGGTACATCGGGTCGCGGTGCCCGTCGGGCGCGGCGATGACCTGCTGCGCGCCCACGGCCAGCGAGCCGAACAGCTCCCACACCGACACGTCGAAGGTGACCGGCGTCTTCTGCAGGATCACATCGGTGTCGTCGATGCCGTATTCACCGGTGATCCAGGCGATCTGGTTGAGCACCGCGGCGTGCGGGATGGCGACGCCCTTGGGGCGGCCGGTCGAGCCGGAGGTGAACAGCACGTAGGCGGCATTGGTCGGCCGCAGCGGCGCGAGGCGGTCCACGTCGGTGACCGGGGCATCGCTGTAGTCGCTCAGATCCAGCGAATCCAGGTGCAGCACCGGGTAATCCGAGTACTCGACCGCATCGTCCGCGGTGGTGAGCAGCACGACGGGCCGCGCGGTACGCAGCACGTACTCGGTGCGCTCGGCCGGATGATCCGGGTCGATCGGCACGTACCCGCCACCGGCGGTCAGCGTCGCGTAGATGGCGACCAGCATGTCCACCGAGCGGCGGATACCCACCGCCACCAGGGACTCCGGGCCGACGCCTGCGTCGATGAGCTTGCGCGCCAGGCGATTCACCCGGCTGGAGAACTCCGCGTAGGACAGTTCCGCGGCCGGTCCGAACATGCTGCCGTTGCGCTCGCCCGGATCGAAGATCAGCGCGGTGGCGTGCGGGCGGATCCGGACCTGCTCCTCGAACAGATCGAGAACCGTTGCCGCGGCGGGTAGTTCGCGCTCGGTGTGATTCCACGCGTGCAGCACGGTCTCGCGCTCACCGGAGTCGAGCACGTCGATATCGCGCACCACGATGTCCGGCGCGGCTACGGCGGTCTCCAGGACGCGCAGGTAGCGCCGCCCGAATTCGCCGACGGTGGCGGCGTCGAACAGGTCGGTGGCGTAGGACAGCACCACCGACAGCCCAGCGGGCTCACCGGCCAGGCCGCGCTGCTCGGTCAGCGTCCATTGCAGGTCGAACTTGGCGATGTCGACCTCGAGCTCGTCCGCAGAGACGGTGAGGCCGGGCAGCTCCATGGAGCCGTGCGACATCTCCTGGAACGACAGCATGACCTGGAACAGCGGATGCCGGGCCTGCGAACGGGTCGGGTTGATGACCTCGACCAGCCGTTCGAAGGGGACGTCGGTGTTGGCGAAGGCCGCCAGATCGGCGTCCCGGGTGCGCGCCAGGAAGTCGGTGAAGCGCTGCGCCCCATCCACTTCCGAGCGCAGCACCAGGGTGTTGACGAACATGCCGATCAGGTCGTCGAGGGCCTGTTCACCGCGTCCGGCGACCGGGGTGCCGATGGAGATGTCGGAGGTACCCGAGAGCCGGGCCAGCAGCACGGCCAGGGCGCTGTGCATGACCATGAACAGCGAGACACCCTGGGCGCGAGCCAGACCCGCCAGCTGCGCGTGCAGCTCGGCCGGGATCTCGAAGGTGACGCGGGAGCCGTGGAAGCTCTGCACCGGCGGGCGCGGGCGGTCGGCCGGGAGGTCGAGCTGATCCGGCAGACCGGCCAGAGCGCCACGCCAGTAGGCGATCTGGCGCGCGGCCATGGATTCGGCATCGGATTCCGAACCGAGCAGCTCGCGCTGCCAGATGCTGAAGTCCTGGTACTGCACCGGCAGCGGGGCCCACGCGGGCTCCTGACCGGCGACGCGCGCCAGGTAGGCGGCGGTCATGTCGCGCGAGAGCGGACCGAACGAGAAGCCGTCCGCCGCAATGTGATGCACGACGAACGCGACCGCGAGATCGACATCGTCGGACTCGGCCGCGGCGTGACGGCCCAGTTCCGGCGCGACCCGGAAGACCCGCACGCGAATCGGCAGCTGGGTCGAGACGTCGAACCCGGCGGAGGCGAATTCCGCCAGCGCGGTGGGCAGTTCGGCCTCGGCGAGGTCGGCCACCTCGATGCCCAGCTCCACCTCGTCGACCGGCAGCACCCGCTGGAAGCCGCCGTCGCCGGACTCGGGGAAGATGGTGCGCAGCGATTCCTGGCGCGCCACCACGTCGGTCAGCGCCAGCTGCAGGGCCTCGATATCGACCTGCCCGCGCAACCGCACCACGAAGGGCAGGTTGTAGGTCGGGACGGTGGGGTCGAACTGGTTGAGGAACCACATGCGCTGCTGTGCCAGCGACAGCGGCACCCGCTCCGGGCGCTGCTGCGCCACCAGCGGCGGCCGCGAGACGTCCGAGGGCCCAGCGGCTTCCACGCGCGCGGCCAGACCCGCCACGGTCGGGGTCTCGAACAGCGCGCGCACACCCAGCCGGGTGCTGAACGCCGCCGAGATACGCGCCACCACCTGGGTGGCGACCAGCGAGTTGCCGCCCAGATCGAAGAAGTTGTCATCCACGCCGACCCGCTCGTGCCCGAGCACATCGGCGAACACGCCCGCCACGATCTCCTCGGCGGCGGTGCGCGGCGCCCGATAACCGGCGGCGTCCGCGCTGAACACCGGCTCGGGCAGGGCCTTGCGGTCCAGCTTGCCGGAGGTGTTGAGCGGGAAGGCATCCAGCACCGTGATCGACGCCGGGACCATGTACGACGGCAGCTTCTCCGCGGCGAAGCGGGTCAGCTCGGCCGGGTCGACGCTCTGTCCCGGCACCGGCACCACGTAGGCGACCAGCTGCTGACCGGTCGCGGTGTCCATCACCAGGACGGCGGCCTGGCTGACGGTCGGATGGGCCAGCAGGTCGGTCTCGATCTCGCCGAGCTCGATGCGCTGACCGCGGAACTTCACCTGGAAGTCGGTGCGGCCGATGTACTCCAGCGCGCCCGCCTCGTTCCAGCGAACGAGGTCACCGGTGCGGTACATGCGTTCGCCGTTGGGCGACAACGGATTCGCCACGAAGCGATCCGAGGTCAGATCCGGGCGACCCTTGTACCCGCGCGCCAGCTGACGGCCCGCCAGATACAGCTCACCCGCGGCACCGATGGCGGCCGGGCGCAGCCGCGAATCCAGAACGTAGACCTCGACATTCCACTCGGGCATACCGATCGGTACCGTGACGGTGTCGGCGGCGGTGTTCTCCCAGTAGGTCACCGAGACCGCGGCCTCGGTCGGTCCGTACAGGTTGTGCAGCCCCGCGTCGGTGATCTCGCGGAAGCCCGCGCCGGTCTCCGGCGGCAGCGCCTCACCGATCACGAAAACGTAGCGCAGCGAGGCGCATTGGACCCGGGTGGCGTGCGCGACGAACACCGTCAGCATCGACGGCACGAAGTCGGTGACCGTGACGCCGTGGCGCTCGATCATATCGGCCACGTACAGCGGGTCGCGGTGACCGTCGGGGGTGGCCACCAGCAGCTTCGCGCCGACCAGCAGCGGCATGAAGTAGCCCCACAGCGACACGTCGAAGGTCTGCGCGGTCTTCTGCAGGTACACATCGTCCGCGGTCATCGGATACTCGTCGAGCATCCAGAGTTCCTGGTTGACGATGGCGTGGTGGGTGACCGCGACGCCCTTGGGGCGGCCGGTGGAACCCGAGGTGTAGATGACGTAGGCGGTGTTGTCCGGGCGCAGCGGGGACAGCCGATCCGCGTCCGCCACCGGCTCTGCGGAGAAGCCGGAGACGTCGAGGGTGTCGATCTCCAAGCGCCGCACCCCAGCCGCGGAGCTTGCGGAGCGGCCATTGGACGCAGTCGGCAGTTCCAGGTCGTCGCGCGAGCTGGTCAGCACGCAGACCGGTGCCGCGGACTCGAGGATGTAGGCGGTGCGATCGGCCGGGTGATCCGGGTCGATCGGCACGTACGCGCCACCGGCGCGCAGCACCGCGTGCATGCCGACGACCAGCTCCAGCGAGCGCCGCATGCCCAGGGCGACAAGCGATTCCGGGCCGACGCCGTCGGCGATCAGGAAGCGGGCCAGGCGGTTGACGCGCGCGCCGAACTCGGCATACGTCAGCTGCTCGCCCTCGAACTCGACGGCGACATTGTCCGGGGTGAGCGGAATCTGCTTGTCCAGCAAGGCCGGAAGCGTGGTGGTCGGCACCTCGTGCGCCGACTCGTTCCACTCGACCAGGGTCTTGGCGCGTTCGGTCTCGCCGGTGATCGGCAGGCCCCACACGGCCTGGCTCTCCCCCGCCGCCAGGAAGCGGTCGAAGAACTCCAGGAACCGCGCGTGGTGGCTGCGCGTCTCGTCCTCGGAGTACAGGTTCGGGTTGGTCTCGAAGTCGATGTGGTTCCGGGTGCCCTTCACCGACTGGTAGAAGTTGACGCCCAGGTCCTCGATGGCACCGGTGGACAGCACGCTGTACTCACCGGTGATGTCGCCCAGCACGACCTCGTTGTGGAACAACATGATGTTGACCCACGGGCCGAAGAACTGCGCACCGACATCACCGCCGGAGAACTCGCCCGCGGCGTCGCGGCGTATGTCCTCGGCGCGGTAGCGCTGGTGCCGCAGCGCACCCGACACCGCGACCGTCACCTGCGCGAGCAGCTCGGTCACGGTGGTGCCGTGCCCGACGTGCAGGCGCAGCGGCACGATGTTCGAGGCCGCGCCGCCCGAGCGGCGCATGATCGCGGTGGTGCGCGCGGTCACCGGGAGGCTGAGGATGACGTCCTCGCTGCCGGTCCACTGCGCGAGGTAGGCGGCGAAACCCGCGATCAGCAGCCCGGCGGGCGAGGATTCGTGGCGGGCCACGGCGGCGTCCAGCAGCGAGGACTGATCCCCGGTGAGCGCGCCGGTGGCAATGCGGTTCACGGCCGCGGGCGGCGCGGAACGCCCGACCAGGCTGGTGCCGTCCTCGAGTCCGGCGACCCGCTCGGCCCAGTACTCCTTGTCGGCCTTGAAACGGCTGGAGTCGCGGTAGGCGAATTCCTGCTCGACCAGGGTGGGCAGGTCGGTCAGCTTGTGCGGCGCGGGCTCGACGCCGCGCACGTACGCGGTGTAGAGCTCGGCGACGCGGGTCATGTAGGTCACCGCGCCGAAACCGTCCAGCACGATGTGGTGGATGCGGGCGTACCAGTAGTCATGGCCCTCGGCCAGTTTCACCATGGCCGTCTTGATGAGACGGTCGCGGGTGAGGTCCAGCGGGGCGCTGTAGTCGGCGCGCATCCAGGCCTGGGCGGCCGCGGCCGGATCGGCCTCGCCGCTCAGGTCGACGTGATAGATGGTGCGATCCAGCGACTGGTCCACCATCTGCATCGGCTCGCCGTCACGCTCGACGATGCGCAGGAAGCCCGATCCGAACTCCTCCGAGCCGCAGACCATGGCGCGTTCGAGCAACTCGATGTCGAGTTCGCCGCGCAACTCCACGTACTGGGCGATATTGATCGGTACCTGCGGGTCCAGATGCTGGGAGTACCAGATACCGAGCTGCGCGGGCGACAGTGGGAAAAGCGCACCCGATCCCGGAGCGATTTCGCTGCCAGCTTCGCCGTTGCCGCCGAAATCCAGCCGGTCCAACACAAACCTCGCTTCCGGAACACCACGCCGCGCAGCGTTCCCCGCCGAAAACCCGAACAGGACGCCACAGCCGCTTCAGCGTGGCGGCCAGGATTCGGGGCTCACTTCACCGTTTAATGAGACTCCCTGGGGTATCCCCCCAGCTGGCCGATCTTGTTACATGGGCACGACCACACCCACCGGCCTCGGCCGGGTCACAGTCGCGGAATTGGTGACGGACACTCGGCCCAATCTACCGTCAGCGCGCAACCCGCAACCAGAAAGGGCCATCGCCCTTAGCTATCATCGCATTTCGGCCTTTCAGCCAGTGATATGCGACCTATCGCGAGCAGGATCGTACAGGTGTGACCGCGCGCAGTTGACTGCTTCCGCAAGCGCTCCGCCGACCAGGATCACCGCGGCTTGCCGCAGGTCCGCGGCCTCCACCTGATCCGCGATGGTCGTCAGCGTGCCGCGCAGCACCACCTGCTCGGGCTGGGTCGCGCGGTACACCACGGCAACCGGGCAGTCCGCCCCGTAATCGGGCGTCAACTCCTCTGCCAGCGTCCGGATCCGCGTGATAGCGAGATGCAATATCAGGGTTGCCCGGGTGCGGGCGAAGTTCGCCAGCGCCTCAGAATCGGGCATAACGGTCGAACGGGCTTGTGTGCGAGTCAACACCACCGACTGCACCTGCTCCGGCACCGTCAGCTCCGCGCCCAGCAGGGCAGCGGCCGCCGCATACGCGGGCACCCCCGGCGTCACGTCCCACGGGATCCCCAGCGCGTCCAGCCGCCGCTTCTGCTCGGTCAGCGCCGAATAGATGGACGGATCCCCCGAGCACAGCCGGGCGACATCCTTGCCCTCGGCGTGTGCCCGCGCACAGTGCCCGATGATCTCGTCCAGATCCAGCTTCTGGGTATCGATCAACTCGGCATCCGGCGCGCAGTGCCCCAGCACCTCGGGATCCAGATACGTCCCCGCGTACAGGCACATCGCCGACCGCCGCAGCAGCTCGACCGCCCGCACGGTCAGCAGATCCGCCGCCCCCGGCCCGGCCCCGATGAAGTGCACCGTCATCGGGCGAGTCTCGCACACCGGGCCACCGGCGGAATTTCAGCCGCTGACTTCGAAATTGGTGAGGACCTTGGTCGGGCGCAGGCGTACGACGAGTTCGCCCGGCACGCCGTTGCGCTTGCCGAACTCCTCGGCGCGCTCGGGGCCCATGTAGCGGGACCCGATATCGGTGGCGGTGCGCACCAGCTCGACAGGATCCTCGGAGACCTCGGCCACACCCTGGACCTGGACGAAGGAGTAGGGCGGGGCCGCGACGTCGACGCACAGGGTCAGGCGGCCGTCGCGGAGGATGGAGCGGCCCTTGGCGGTGTCCTTGCCGGTATTGAAGACGATCTCGTCACCCTCGAGCACGAACCAGATCGGTGTGACCAGCGGGCGGCCGTCACCGGACAGGAAGGCCAGCTTGCCGGTGCGGGTGCCTTCGGACAGGAACTCGCGCACGCGCGGATCGGAGATCGAAGTCATGCCGTCACCGTACGGTCCCGGCGGCCCGATACCCGGGAAGCGCGCGTCTCAGATGGCCCCGCGCTCGCGGGCCCGGGCCACCGCGGAGGTGCGGGACTTCACACCGAGCTTCGAATAGATGTGGACCAGATGGGATTTCACGGTCGTCTCGGACAGGAACAGGCGCTTGCCGATCTCCCGGTTGGAGTGGCCGTCGGCGACCAGCCGCAGCACCTCGATCTCGCGAGGGCTCAGGGTGGTGTCGGGCTTGCGGACCCGGGTCATGAGGCGGGAGGCGACCGACGGGGACAGCACGCTCTCGCCCTCGGCGGCGGAGCGGACCGCGGCGAGCAGTTCGGCGGGCGGGGTGTCCTTGAGGATGTAGCCGACCGCGCCCGCCTCGATCGCGCCGAGAATGTCGGCGTCGGTGTCGTAGTTGGTGACCACCAGCACATTCGGCGGGTTCGGGAGGTCGCGCAGGGCGGCGGTGGCGTCCGCGCCGGACTTGCCGGGGCCGAAGCGCAGATCCATCAGGACCAGGTCGACGGGGGTCGTCGAGCAGAAGGCAACGGACTCTTCGGCCGTCGCCACCTCGCCCACGACTTCGATGTCGTCGCAATCGGTTTCGGCGACGCTGGAATCCAGCAGGGCGCGCAGACCCGCGCGGACGATGGCGTGGTCGTCGGCGAGGAGGATGCGGATCATTGCTTCTCCGGGGTGATTTGGTCCTCCAAGGGGAAGGAGATGGTGACGGCGGTGTGGCCGGGCTCGGATTCGACGTCCATGGTGCCGCCCTGCTGCTCCACACGATTGCGCATGGCGTTGAGACCGAAGCTGCCGGAGGGTGATTCGGCCAGCACGGCGGGATCGATCCCGACCCCGTCATCGACCACGTCCAGGTGCACGGCGTCATCGGCGTAGGTCAGGGTGATGCGCATGCGCTGAGCGTGGGCGTGGCGCACCACGTTCGAGACCGCGCCCTGGGTGATGCGCACCAGGGCGGCCTCGATGGGCATGGGCAGGGCCTGCGGCTCCCCCTCCACCAGCACCTGCGCGTCCAGGCCCGGTGCGGCGACCCGCTCGGCGACCCGGTTGAGCGCGCCCGCCAGGGACTGCCCCTCCAAGGGCGCTGGCGTGAGTTCGGCGATGAGATGGCGGGTTTCGACCAGGCTGTCCGCGGCGGTCGCGCGGGCCAGCCGGATCTTCTCCAGCGCCGGATGATCCGGGGCGGCGCGCTCCACCGCGTGCAGCAGCAACTGAATGCTGCTGAGCCCCTGGGCGACCGTGTCGTGGATCTCCTGCGCCAGGCGCTCGCGCTCGGCCATCTTGCCCGCGGTGCGCTCCTGTTCGGCGAGAGTGTTTCTGGTGGCGAGCAATTCGTCGATGAGGCGCTGGCGCTCCGCGGCCTCGTGGAACAGCGCCTGGTAGCCGAGACCGATGGCGACCGCGACCAGCGCGCCCAGCAGCGGCCCGATCACGCCCGCCAGCGTCCAGCCACGGTGCGCCGCGAACCCGACGACGGCCACGACGGTGGCCACGGTCACCGCGAGCAGGCCCCAATTGCGCGGCAGCAGATGCAGATACAGGAAGAACAGGCCGAAGACGAGGTACACCGAGAGCGGGGCGACGGACACCAGCCCCAGCCACAGCAGGGTCAGCAGGCCCAGCCAGACGCGGGCCGCGACCAGGCTGCGGCGATAGCGACCCCCGGCGAAGTAGACGCCGAGGAAGACGCCCGCGAGCACCACGACCAGGATCCGATGCGATCCGGCGAGGAGCTCCTGCACCGCCACCACGATGGTGAGCGCCACCACCATGACATGCAGGCCCACCTGCAGGGCGGAGAAGACCGGGGTCAGCGGCGAGCGATGCACGCGACCAGCTTATGCCCGGCTATTGGCGCGGCATCCATCGAAAGTAGGAAACGCCGACCCATCCTTGGCTGGGGCCCGAACCGTCCCGCTCGACGATGGTTTCCGGGGTCCGCGGCGACACAGTGGAATCATGTTCGTCGCACTCAGAGATCTGCGGGCCGCCCGCGGCCGCTTCCTCCTCATTTCGCTGGTGGTCACTCTGGTCGCGCTGCTGGTGAGCTTCCTCAGTGGCCTGACCGCCGGGCTCGCACACCAGAACATTTCCGCCATCGAATCGCTGAACACCGACACCGTGGTGTTCTCCGACACCGGTTCCGCACCGTCCTTCGACGCCTCGACCCTGACCAGCGAGCAGGTGCAGACCTGGCAGCGCGCCGGCGGCACCGTCGACCCGATCGGCATCAGCCGCACCCGCGCCACCCTCGACGGCGCGTCGCCCACCCAGGTGGCGCTGTTCGGCGTGCAGGGCACCCCGTTCGGCAAGCGCGTGGCAACCGACTCCGGCTCGGTCATCCTGTCCAAGGCCGCCGCCAAGGACCTGGACGCGAAGGCCGGCGACACCGTGGAGCTCGGCGCGGCCAGCTACACCGTGCAGGGCGTCACCGACGACGACTGGTACGCCCACACCCCCGTGGTGTGGATGACCCTGTCGGACTGGCAGACCCTCAACCCGCACGCGGGCGCGGCCACCATCCTCGCCGTCTCCGGCGTGAGCGAGGAGAAGGCCGTCAACGACACCGCGCGCACCACCACGACCAGCACCGAGGATTCGCTGCAGGCGATGTCGTCCTACAAGGCCGAAAACGGCTCGCTGACCCTCATGACGGTCATGCTCTTCGCCATCTCCGCCCTGGTGATCGGCGCGTTCTTCACGGTGTGGACCGTGCAGCGCCAGCCCGATATCGCGACCCTGAAGGCCCTCGGCGCGACCACCGGTTCCCTGATCCGGGATGCCCTGAGCCAGGCGCTCATCGTGCTGCTGCTCGGCGTCGGCGTGGGCGTCGGAATCACCGCCGTCGCGAGCCTGTTCATGGGCGGCGCAGTGCCTTTCGTGCTCAGCGTGAGCACCACCCTGTTCCCCGCCGCGGCCCTGATCGTCCTCGGCCTGCTGGGCGCCGCCTTCGCCCTGCGCTTCCTCGTCACCACCGATCCGCTCACGGCCCTCAACCAGGCCCGTTGAGCACCATCCGACTTCCCCTGCCTCCCAGGAGCATTGCGATGACCAACGCACTCACCGTCTCCGACCTGACCCTCACCTTCCCCGACGGCGCGGAACGCATCACCGCCCTCGACAACGTGCACCTGCGCGTGGCGGGCGGCGAGATCGCGGCCCTTACCGGCCCGTCCGGTTCCGGCAAGTCGACCCTGCTGGCCACCGTGTCCACCCTGCTGAGCCCCGAATCGGGCCGCGTGGAACTCGAAACCGCCACCGGCACCGTGGATCTCACCGCCCTGAGCCGCGGCGACGCCGCGACCCTGCGCCGCAGTTCCATCGGCATCGTGTTCCAGCAGTCGAACCTGATCCCCGCGCTGACCTGTGTCGAACAGCTCGAGGCCATGGTCCACCTGGGCCAGTCCTGGTTCGTCTCCCCCGCCATGCGCCGCGAAGCCCGTTCGCGCGCAAGGGATCTGCTGGCGGCCGTGGGTCTGTCGGGTCACGAGAACAAGCGGCCCGCCCAGCTCTCCGGCGGCCAGCGCCAGCGCGTCAATATCGCCCGGGCGCTCATGAACGACCCGTCGCTGCTGGTCATCGACGAGCCGACCAGCGCCCTGGATCAGGAGCGCGGCGCGGCCATCATCGACCTGATCGTCGGCATCGTCCGCGACCACGGGGCATCCACCCTGCTGGTCACCCACGACCTGTCGCACCTGGACCAGATGGACAGCGTCTACCGCATGGTCGACGGCGTGCTCACCCAGCAGAAGGCCGCGCTCGCCGCCTGATCGTTTACACGGGCGTGACCGGTTGCGGATGCATTGCGCGGCGGGATCGGTCAGGCTGGGATGACGGCCAGCGAAGGGAGCGACGGTGGAGTTCCAGGTGCCAGTCATCGACATCAGCGCCTACGTGAGCGGCGGGACCGCAGACCGGCGGCGCGAAACCGCGCGGCGCATCGACGATGCCGCGCGGACCGTCGGGTTCATGCAGATCACGGGGCACGCCGTGCCGCGCCCCGTGATCGACGACTTCGCGGCGGCATTGGATTCGTTCTTCGCACTCCCGCTGGAAGCCAAGGCGGCCTACCGCACGGCACCGTCCATCAACCGCGGCTACTCCCCGCCGAAGAGCGAAAGCCTCAGCCTCAGCCTGGGAGTCGAATCCGCGACCCGAATGAACGACTTCTTCGAAGCCTTCAATGTCGGCGTCGCCACCACCGACTGCCCCGGCCTGGATCTACCCGCCGAGGACTACGCCGAAAACCTCTGGCCCACAGAACTTCCCCAGTTCTCCACAGCCATCGGAACCTATTTCTCCCGAGCCGCCCGCGTTGCCCGCACCCTGACCACGATCTTCGCCGACGCCCTCGAACTCCCGCCCGGCTTCTTCGACCGTTTCACCGACCACTCCCTCGACGTGCTGCGCATGAACAACTACGCGCTGCCGCCCGGAACCGTCGATCTCGACGGCGATCTCACCGGCATGAGCGAACACACCGACTACGGCATAGTCACCGTCCTCTGGGCCGACCAGGCCCCGGGCCTCCAGGTCCTCGACGCCGACGGCACCTGGCACGACGTCCAACCCGCCGACAATGCCCTCCTGGTCAACCTCGGCGACCTGATGGCCCGCTGGACCAACGAACAATGGCTCTCGACCCTCCACCGAGTGAAACCACCGATTATCAACGGCACCATCCAACGCCGCCGCAGCGCCGCCTACTTCCACGACGGCAATATCGACGCACTGATCCAAACACTCCCATCTTGTCTCGGCGCTGGAAGCAAATACGCCCCCGTAACCGTCGCCGACCATATCCGCGCCAAACTCGCCGGTTCCCGTGGCCTGCAATCGAATACAAATGCCGAACGCGAAGCAGCAAGAGTATTAGCAGCAACCGATCGGTATTAGCGAAAACCTAAGCGATACTGGACATTTCGGGTTCCCCGCCCTCGAATTCGGCAGTAAAATTAGCTCATGGGTTCGAAGGCAA
>NZ_BJWY01000002.1 GCF_007990715.1 Nocardia seriolae NBRC 15557
AAACGATCTCCCGGGCTCTTAGTCCCGCTCGATCGTGAGGCAACTTTTCAAGCTTAGCCCCATCCGCACAGCAGAACCAAATCCGCTGGTTGGTGGGAGCTAGTGTGATCATCAGGCGAAGCTCGTCTCACCGGAGTCGGTGTCCGTGTCGCTCTGACCTGGAATAAGTTACGTGTTGGTTGTTCGCATGTCAAATCGCCTGTTCAGGAGGGGTTTTCGCGAACACGTCCCCACACCGGTTGTTCAGTCTGCGGTTCCGACCCGTTCGATCTGGGCTCCGAGCGAGCGCAGGTTCTCCACGAAATCCGGGTAGCCACGGTCGATGTGGAAGACGTCGTGCACTTCGGTGACACCGTCGGCGACCAGACCCGCGAGCACCAGGCCCGCGCCGGCGCGGATGTCGGAGGACCACACCGGCGCAGAGGACAGTCGCGGAATCCCGCGCACCACAGCGTGATGCCCGTCGGTCCGGGCATCCGCACCCAGCCGGATCATCTCTTCGACGAAGCGGAAGCGCGCCTCGAAGATGTTCTCGGTGATCATCGAGGTGCCGTCGGCGATGGCGGCCAGGCCGATGGCCATGGGCTGCAGATCGGTGGGGAACCCCGGGAACGGCAGGGTCGAGAAGTTCACGGCGCGAGGGCGATCGGCCTGCACCACGCGAAAACCATCCGGTTCGAACGAGATTCGCGCGCCCGCCGAGCGCAGCTTGTCCAGCACCAGCGACAGGTGCTTGGGGTTGATGCCCGTCACCCGTACGTCACCGGTGGTCATGGCGGCGGCGATGCCCCAGGTCGCGGCGACGATGCGGTCGCCGATCACCCGGTGCGTGGTCGGCGACAGCTCGTCCACGCCCTCGATGGTCAGCACCGAGGTGCCCGCGCCGGAGATCTTCGCGCCCATGTGCACCAGCATGTTGCACAGATCCACGATCTCCGGCTCGCGCGCGGCATTGTCGATGACGGTCTCGCCCTCGGCCAGCACCGCGGCCATCAGGATGTTCTCGGTCGCGCCCACCGACGGGAAGTCCAGCCGAATCCGCGCGCCTTGCAATTCCTCGGCCCGCGCCACCAGGCAGCCGTGCTCGATCTCGGAGGTCGCGCCGAGCAGGCGCAGCCCCTGCTGATGCATGTCCAGCGGACGCGAACCGATGGCGTCACCGCCCGGCAGCGCGACGACGGCCCGCTTGCAGCGCGCCATGAGCGGACCCAGCACGCACACCGAGGCGCGGAACTGGGTGACGGCCGGGAAGTCCGCGTGGTACTTCGGTTCCGCCGGGGTCGCGATGGTCACCGTCTCGTGGTCGACCGTCACGTCGCAGCCGAGGCCCCGCAGGACCTCGGCCATCAGCGGCACATCCAGGATGTCCGGGCAGTTCGTGATGGTGGTCGTACCCTCGGCCAGCAATGCGGCGGCCATCAGCTTGAGGACGCTGTTCTTCGCGCCGCCCACCGCGACCTCACCGACGAGCCTGCTGCCCCCGGTCACCAGAAACCGTTCACTCACGGGGGTCAGCCTAGTGGTCCGGTCCCGTGCTCGTGGCCTCTCCGCCCGGCCGCCAGAGGATGTCGCCGTCCGGATTGGCGACGCGGCCCAGGATGAACAGCAGGTCGGACAGCCGGTTGAGGTATTTGCCGGGCAGCGCGCTCACCGATTCGGGTTCCGCGTCGACCGCGGCCCAGGCCGAACGCTCGGCGCGTCGCGCGACCGTGCGAGCCGTGTGCAGCAGCGCGGCCAGCGGCGTTCCGCCCGGCAGGATGAACGAATTCAGCGGTTCCAGAGGCTCATTGAACTCATCGCACCACTTCTCGAGGCGGTCGATGTAGGGCTGGGTGATGCGCAGCGGCGGGTATTTGGGCTCTGCGACCACGGGGGTGGACAGGTCCGCGCCGGCGTCGAAGAGATCGTTCTGTATGGAACGCAGCACACCGAGCATCCGCTCATCGGGCTGCCCGAGCGCGATGGCCACCCCGAGTGCCGCATTGGTTTCGTCACAGTCGGCATAGGCGATCAGCCGCGGATCGGTCTTGGCCACCCGGGAGAAGTCACTCAAACCGGTCGTACCGTCATCGCCGGTGCGCGTATAGATCCGAGTCAGGTGCACGCTCATGCCCTCACCCTAATTCCCCGGGCTAGCCCGCGCGGCGACGGCGAATGCGCTCGGAGGGGCGGGATTCCACCCAGGACAGGAAGGCCGCCATGGCGCCGCGGTCGAGCGCCAGCTCGTAGCTGCCGTCGCCGTCCGAGCACATGACGATGACCTCGTCGGTCATGATGTCGTACTCGTCATCCTGCGGGGAACGCCGCGGGCCGATCTCGATGGCCAACCGGCGCATGGACGAATCCGGGCCGAGCTTGAGACTGGAGAGTTTGTAGAAGAGGAGGGTGTCCTCGTCGTAGCGGATGAGGCCGTGCCGCCAGCCGCCGCCGTGCCCGCGCGCGGGCAGTACCCGCAGCAAGGCGGCCGTGCCGCCACGGCGAAGCATGATCAGGCGATAGGTCGAGGCCAGCGCCAGGCCGACAAGCAGCAACACCAGAATGATCAGAAGCCACATCCCGGTCTGCAATGCCGCTCCGTCCCTTCACATCCGCGTTGCTGTCGATCACGAACCGGCCGAAGGCCGGGCCCCGCTTTCGGTCGATAGTAGCGACCGCGGAATGGCGGAGTCCGGCCATCCACCGAATGTGACGTATGCGCTGATCAGCGAGGTGCAGAAGATATATCAGCCCATACTGAACGGCTCACCGTAAAGCACCAGGTTGCCGATGAAGTTGGGGGTATCGACCTCGGCGGCGACGAACGACCGCGCCTGGGCGTAGCCGCCGCAGCCGTTCACCTCGAAGGCCTCGTCCTGCCAGCTGACGCTGGCGTGCGGACAGGAAACCTTGTTGTAGCGCTTGTGCGATTCCTGGCCATAGTCGTCGGGCTTCTCCAGATCCAGTATGAGGCGCGCGACGGCCTGCCCGGGTCCGAGGGTGATGCCCTCGGACAGCGACTGGGTCGCCGAGAGGCCCGCGAACGGATTCTGCTGGGTCATCTTGCTGGGGTCGTTCGTCACGCCGCCGCTGGCACCGCTGTTCAGTCCGCCGCTGATATCCACCTGACAGCCGACGATATAGCCGGGGCTGATCTTGATCTGGATCTGATTGCTGTCGGCGCTCGGGCCGTCGAGATCCACACTGGCCACGGCGGTGGTCCAGACATTGCGATGCGCGGGGGTGTCACCCATCGATCCGCTGATCTTTGCGGACTCGCCGGTGATCCGGACCGTCATGGTGGTGCCGTCAGCGAGCTGGCGGGTGATCGTTCCACCGGGCAGCGGAATGAAGGTGTCGGCCCGTGCCGAACCGGCCGGACCGAAACCGAACACCACCGCCGCGGCCAGCGCCACTCCGAACGCCCGGCCGCCCCGAACGCGAATTGCCCTGCCGTACAAGCGATCCCTCCTTCGCAGTGGTCTCATCAGCCGATGCTGAACGGCTGGCCGTAGAGGCTGGTCTTGTGATAGTCCGTGCCGATGATCTCGACCACGGAGACCTGCCGGGCCTGCGCGTAACCGCCGCAGCCCTGAATCTCCATCGGAATGTCCTGGTAGTTGATCGTGTAGGTGCCGCTCTTGATCAGCTCGATGTTGTTGATGGCCACCCACTGCACCTGGCCCGGCGACAGCGGGAAGCTGAACCCGCCCGAGACACTCGGTGTCGCGGAGAGGGCGAAGGTGGAGTTCGCGCTCAGCACGCCCAGGTTCACCTGGCACCCGACGATGTATCCGGTGCTCAGGTTGGACGACCCGTGGGTTCCGGAATTGTTGGTGCCCGGAAAGTTCTTGGGGCCGTTGTTGGGTCCGACGTCCCCGTCCGGCGTGTCCACATCGGCGGTGACATTGCCCGACACCCAGGAAGTCCGGCCCGCGCCATTGGCGGCCAGCGACGGCGAAATGATCGCGCGCTCACCGATACTGGTGAGTTTCACCCCCGGGCCCTCGATGTGCCCGTCGGGGAGCGGCACGGTGACATCCGCGTTCGCCGCACCCGGTGAGAAGAATCCGAGGGCGACCGCGACGACCGCGACAGCCACCCCCCACTTGCCGATACGAAGCCCGCTCATCAACCCCTCGCTCATAGTGGAGAAAAGCTGAAAATGCTGGAATAGCCGAGGCTTTGCCGTATGGGTTGGATCACATCCACAGACCGGCGAGAGCATTCAACCACACGTCCACCCCCAACCCCACTCAGTGGGATCCGACATGGCCGAAATCTAGAACAGGTTCTTATGCTCCGGACAATTCGGAAGTGTTGGAGGAGATTCCGTGGAAATTACTGCCGCAGTGGCCCGCGGGGCGGACAAGCCGTTCTCGATGGAGACCCTCGAGCTCGAGGACCCGCGCGCCGGTGAGGTGCTGGTACGCATGGTCGCGAGCGGCGTCTGCCACACCGACCTGGTCACCAAGGGCCTGTTCCCGCCCGAGTTGCCGATCGTGCTCGGTCACGAGGGCGCGGGCGTGGTCGAGCGGATTGGCTCGGAGGTAACCGGAATCGAAGTGGGCGACCATGTACTGCTGACTTACGCGAGTTGCGGCACCTGTTCGCGCTGCACGAACGGACTTCCGCCCTATTGCGAGAATTTCGTCATTCTGAACACTTCGGGCGGCCGTTCGGATTTCACGTCGCCGCTGAGCAGCAAAGGCGAACGCGTGATGGGCGCGTTCTTCGGGCAGTCGAGTTTCGCCACCCACGCGCTGGTTCCGGCGCGCTGCGTCGTGGTGGTGGACGAGAGCGTCGACCTCACCGCCACCGCCCCCTTCGGCTGCGGTGTGCAGACCGGCGCGGGCGCGGTCGCCAATGTCATGAAGCCGCGCCCGGACGATTCGATCGCCATCTTCGGCGTCGGCGGCGTGGGCATGGCCGCCCTGCTGGCCGCCCGGGCCATCGGCGCGGGAACCATTGTGGCCATTGACCTTTCCGCGGAGCGGCTGGCCGTGGCGAAGGAACTGGGCGCGGACGTCACCATCGACGGCACGGCCGAGGACGTGGTGGCGCAGATCATCGCGGCGACGAACGGCGGCGCGAACTTCGCCCTGGACACCACGGCGCTCAATGCCGTGATCGCCAAGGGACTGGAGGCGCTGGCCCCCATGGGCACCCTGGTGCTGGTCGGTCTGGGCGAGGCCAGCATGGACCTGGAGATCGGCCACCTCACCGGCAACGGCAAGGCCGTGCGCGGCTGCATCGAGGGCAGCGGCGATCCACAGCAATTCATTCCGCGGCTGCTGCAATGGCACGCCGAAGGCAAGTTCCCGATCGAGAAGATCAGCAAGACCTACAAGTTCGAGGACATCGACACCGCGGTCGCCGACGCCCACCACGGGACGACGATCAAGCCGATCCTCACCTTCTGACATCGAAAGAGCGGCGGCCCCAGGGATTTCCCCTGGGGCCGCCGCTGTCGTTTCGGTGCCGGAAGACTACGCGGAGGCAGCCTTCTCGAGCGCCCGCAGCTGGCCCTGTGCCTTGGCCAGCGCGGCCGGGCTCGCCTCGGGATCGGCGACGACGGCCTTGGCGGCCGCCTCGTCGATATCGAAGGAGAATTCGGCGGATTCGGCCAGCACGCGCACCGAGGTGGCGGTGACCGAGAAGAAACCGCCGTGCACGGCGGCGACGATGCGCTCGTCGTCGTCGGACACGATGGTCACGGTGCCGCCCTCGACCAGCTGGCCGAGCAAGGGCTCGTGACCGGCCAGGATGCCGATCTCGCCCTCGGTGGTCTGGGCCGAGACGAAGGACGCCCGGCCCGACCACACCAGTCGCTCGACGGCGACCAGATCAACGGACATGTCTGCCATGGATGACTACTTCCCGGCGATCTTCTTCGCGGCCGCCTCGACGTCGTCCAGGCCACCGCAGGAGTTGAACGCCTGCTCGGGCAGGTGGTCGAACTCGCCCTTGCAGACGCGATCGAAGTCGTCGATGGTCTGCTCCAGCGGCACGACCGAACCCGGCTGACCGGTGAACTTCTCGGCCACGATGAAGTTCTGGCCCAGGAACTTCTCCAGGCGACGGGCGCGACCGACGAGGACCTTGTCCTCTTCGGAGAGCTCGTCCATGCCGAGGATGGCGATGATGTCCTGAAGTTCCTTGTACTTCTGCAGGATTCGCTTGACCTCGTTGGCCACCCGGAAGTGCCGCTCGCCGACGATCGAAGCCTCGAGGATACGAGAGGTCGAGGACAGCGGGTCGACGGCCGGGTAGATGCCCTTCTGCGAAATCGGACGCGAAAGCTCGGTGGTGGCGTCCAGGTGCGCGAAGGTGGTGGCCGGCGCGGGGTCGGTGTAGTCGTCCGCGGGGACGTAGATCGCCTGCATCGAGGTGATCGAGCGGCCACGGGTCGAGGTGATCCGCTCCTGCAGCTGACCCATCTCGTCCGCCAGGGTCGGCTGGTAACCGACGGCAGAGGGCATACGACCCAGCAGGGTCGAGACCTCGGAACCGGCCTGGGTGAACCGGAAGATGTTGTCGATGAACAGCAGCACGTCCTGGTTCTGGACGTCGCGGAAGTACTCGGCCATGGTCAGGGCCGAGAGGGCGACGCGCATACGCGTGCCCGGCGGCTCGTCCATCTGGCCGAAGACGAGGGCGGTGTCCTGGAGGACGCCCATCTCTTCCATTTCCAGGTGGAGGTCGGTGCCCTCACGGGTGCGCTCACCGACGCCCGCGAACACGGACGTACCGGAGAACTCACGCGCGATACGGGTGATCATCTCCTGGATCAGAACGGTCTTGCCGACACCGGCACCACCGAACAGACCGATCTTGCCGCCCTTGACGTACGGGGTCAGCAGGTCGATGACCTTGATGCCGGTCTCGAGGATCTCGGTCTTGCCCTCGAGCTGGTCGAAGGCGGGCGGCTGGCGGTGGATGCCCCACTGCTCGCCGTCGCGACCCAGACCCGGGGTGTCGAGGCAGTCACCGAGGGCGTTGAACACGTGGCCCTTGACGACGTCACCGACGGGCACCGAGATCGGCTTGCCGGTGTCGCGCACCTCGGCGCCACGCACCAGACCGTCGGTCGGCTGCATGGAGATGGTGCGAACGATGTTGTCGCCCAGGTGCTGTGCGACCTCGAGGGTCAGCGTCTTGGCCACCGACGCGAGCGCGATGTCCACGTTGAGGGCGTTGTACAGGTCGGGAATCGAACCGCGCGGGAACTCGACGTCCACGACGGGTCCGATGACGCGGGCGACACGGCCTGTGCCGACCCGAGTTTCAGTAGCTGCGGTCATTGGTTCTCTTCCGTGTTGAATAGCGGGCTGTGCTGGGCGCTACGTGGTTACGCAAGCTGCCGCCTCCGCGCCTGAGGCACAACCCGCCCGGCCTTAGTCGCGGTCCGAGCTCGACGCCAGCGCGTTGGCGCCACCGACGATTTCCGTGATTTCCTGCGTAATCTGCGCCTGGCGCAACGAGTTCGCGGTCCGGGTCAGCGAATTGACCAGGTCCGTGGCGTTATCCGTTGCGGCCTTCATGGCGGTGCGGCGCGCAGCCGACTCCGATGCCGCCGCCTCGAGCAGCGACGAGTAGATCCGAGTGTTGATGTACTTCGGAAGCAGCGCGCCCAGCAGGCGATCCGCGTCCGGCTCGAACTCGTACTGGGGCTTCAGTTCCGCCGACGAGGAGTCGGTGAAGCTGTCGGGACCCATGTCGAAGTTCTCGTCCACGAACGTCACCTGGATCGGAGCCAGGCGACGCACCTCGGGCTGCTGCGACAGCATCGACACGAAACGCGTGTAGACGATGTGCAGTTCATCCACACCGGCGATGGTGCCGACCCCGTTGGGGGCGGGCACTTCGCCGTCGGCGCCGGCCATGAACGCCTCCACCAGGTGGTTGCAGGCGGCCGAGGCGTCGGTGTAGTTCGGCTGCTGCGAGAAGCCCAGCCACGACCCGTTCACCGACCGCTTGCGGAAGGTGTAGTAGGTCAGGCCCTTCGCGCCCATCACATACAGCACCGGCTCCTTGCCCTCGGAGCGCAGGGTGACCAGCAGTTCCTCGGCGCGCTTGAGCACGTTGGAGTTGTAGCCACCGCACATACCGCGGTCGGAGGTGATGACCAGAACCGCTGCGCGGCGCGGGTTCTCACGCTCGGTGAGCAGCGGGTGATTGAGATTCCCACTGGCGCTGGCCAATTCGGCCAGCACCTTGGTGATCTCTTCCGCGTAGGGCTTGGCGGCGGCAACTCGGGCCTGCGCCTTGCTGATTCGCGAGGTCGCGATCAGCTCCTGAGCCTTGGTGATCTTCTTGATCGAGCTCACAGAACGAATGCGGGAGCGCAATTCGCGCACGTTTGCCATTAGCGGTTCACACTCCCTTCATTCGTCGAAACGGTCAGTCGCATCGGCTCGTCTTACTTCTCGACGTGCTTGCGAGTGACGGCCAGGGACTCGACCTCTTCGTGGTCCAGCTTGTCGGCCTCGGCCTCGACGACCCGCGAGCCGTCGGACGCCAGGAAGCCCAGCTTGAACTTGTCGGTCGCGGCCTTGATGGCATCGGCGGCCTCGCCCTCGAGCACCTTCGCGCCGCCCTGCAGGGCGTCGAAGGAGGACTGCACGGAGGCGTGCAGCGACTCCAGCAGCTCGGTGTTGAAGCGGCGGATGTCGCCGACCGGCACCGAGTCGTAGTAGCCACCGTCGACCAGGTACAGCGAAACGACCTGGTCCTCAACCGAAACCGGGGCGTACTGGTCCTGCTTGAGCAGCTCGACCCAGCGCGCGCCGCGCTCCAGCTGGGCCAGCGAGGCGGCGTCCAGGTCGGAGGCGAAGGCGGAGAACGCCTCGAGCTCACGGTAGGAGGCCAGCTCCAGACGCAGCGAACCGGAGACCTTCTTCATGGCCTTGGTCTGCGCGGCGCCACCGACTCGGGAAACCGAGATACCGACGTTGATGGCCGGGCGGACACCCTTGTTGAAGAGGTCCGACTCCAGGAACACCTGGCCGTCGGTGATGGAGATGACGTTGGTCGGGATGAACGCCGAGACGTCGTTGGCCTTGGTCTCGATGATCGGCAGACCGGTCATGGAGCCCGCGCCCAGCGCGTCGGACAGCTTGGCGCAACGCTCCAGCAGACGCGAGTGCAGGTAGAAGACGTCACCCGGGTACGCCTCGCGGCCCGGCGGGCGGCGCAGCAGCAGCGAGATGGCGCGGTAGGCCTCGGCCTGCTTGGACAGGTCGTCGAACACGATCAGGACGTGCTTGCCCTGGTACATCCAGTGCTGGCCCAGGGCCGAACCGGTGTAGGGGGCCAGCCACTTGAAGCCGGCGGAGTCGGAGGCCGGGGCCGCGACGATGGTGGTGTACTCCATCGCGCCGTGCGCCTCGAGGGCCGACTTCACGCCCGCGATGGTGGAGCCCTTCTGGCCGATCGCGACGTAGATGCAGCGCACCTGCTTGGTCGGATCGCCGGTGGCCCAGTTGGCCTTCTGGTTGATGATCGCGTCGATGCAGACCGCGGTCTTGCCGGTCTTGCGGTCGCCGATGACCAGCTGACGCTGGCCGCGGCCGATGGCGGTCAGGGCGTCGATGGCGGTGATGCCGGTGGCCATCGGCTCACCGACCGGCTGACGCTCCAGCACGGTGGCGGCCTGCAGCTCGAGCACGCGACGCTCGTCGGCCTCGATCTCGCCCAGGCCGTCGATCGGCGCGCCCAACGGGTCGATGACGCGGCCGAGGAACTTGTCGCCCACGGGGACCGAGAGCACGTCGCCGGTGCGGCGGACCTGCTGGCCCTCTTCGAGGGTGTCGAACTCACCCAGAACGACGGCACCGATCTCGGTGTCCTCCAGGTTCAGCGCCACGCCGAGGACGCCGCCCGGGAACTCCAGCAGCTCGTTGGCCATCGCCGAGGGCAGGCCGCTGATGTGGGCGATGCCGTCGCCGGTGTCGGTGACGACACCGACCTCTTCGATGGAGGTCTCGGGGGTGTAGCTCTGGGTGTAGCTCTCGATCGCGCTACGGATCTCATCGGGGGAGATCGTCAGCTCCGCCATGTTCTTCCTGCTCTCGCTGTGGTCTCGAATGTCGGTGTGTAAGTGCGCTTCTCGGCGTTCGTCTCTAAGCGAGAGACTGACGCAAGCGCTGGAGGCGGCCGACGGCGCTGCCGTCGATCAGGTCGTCGCCCACGCGAACGACGACACCGGCCAGCAGGGTCGGGTCCTCCTCCACGTGCACCGTGACGGGCTTGTCGTAGATGCGCTGCAGCGACGCGGCGAGGTGCTCGCGCTGCTGCGGCGTCAGGGCCACCGCGGCGCGCACGTGCGCCACGATCTGGTCCCGGAGCGAAGCCGCCAGGTCGGACAGCTCGTCGATGGCCTGGCCGGCATCACCCTTGTGGCGCAGCACGGCCTGCTCGGCCAGCTGCAGGGTGATGTCCTCGACCTTGCCCGCGAGCAGACGCTGCACCAGGGCGCGCTTGGCTTGCGCCGGCTTGCCGTGGTCCTGCAGCGCCTGCTCCAGGTCCGGGTTGTCGTCGATGATCCGGGCCAGCCGGAACAGCTCGTCCTCGACGGCGGTCAGCCGGCCACGCTCGTCCGCGGCGCGCAACAGCGCCTCGCGGCCGAGCAGCACCAGCGTGTCGACCAGATCGCGGGCGCGGGACCAGTCCTGCGCCACCGCGGTGGTCAGCACGGCCAGCGTGGTTCCGCTGATCTTGCCGCCGAAGATTCGCTCGGCCAGCTCGGCGCGCGCCGAACTCGACACCGACTTATCCGCGAGCGCCACACGCAGCGAACGCTGGTCGTCGAGGACGGCGACAACGGCGAACAGCTCGGACCCCGTAGTAGCCGCGACGGTGTCGCTACCGGTCAGAGCGGCCCGAAGAGCTTCCCGCGCACGGGAACTCGCCTCGCGGCTCGCTGCGTACATGCTTCCCACTTTCGGCTCGTTACCTTCCGACCCCGATGCCGGCGTTCGCGTCCAGTTCCGCGAGGAACCGGTCGATCGACGCCGCCTGCTTGGCCTCGTCGGCCACCGACTGACCGATGATCTTCTCGGCCAGGTCGACCGCGGTGCGGCCCAGCTCGGACCGCAGCTCGGTCACGATCTGCTGGCGCTGCGCCTCCAGCTGCGAGTGACCCGCGGCCACGATGCGATCGGCTTCGGCCTGGGCCTCGGCGCGCATCGAGGCGAGGATGGTCTGGCCCTGGGTGCGGGCCTCCTCGCGGATCCGGGCAGCCTCGAGGCGAGCCTCGGCCAGCTGCTCCTGGTACTGCTGCAGGGTGGCCTGCGCCTCGGCCTGCACGGCCTCGGCCTTGGCGATACCGCCCTCGATCTTCTGGGAACGCTCGTCCAGCACCTTGGTCAGGCGCGGAACGACGTACTTGCCGAAGACGAAGGCGATAACGATGAAGACGACCGCAGACCAGAAAATGTCATACGGCTCCGGGATGAGGGGGTTGACGTCGTCCGACCCCTCAGCCGCGAGCAAAGCGATGCTGTTCATCGTTGATTCCTAGTCTTTCGAGCCGGAATCAGAAAATGAAGCCGGCGACGAGACCGATCAGCGCCAGGGCCTCGGTGAACGCGATACCCAGGAACATGTTGGTCCGGATGGTGCCCTGCAGCTCGGGCTGACGGGCGATGCCCTCGATGGCCTTACCGACGACGATGCCCACGCCGATGCCGGGGCCGATCGCGGCGAGGCCGTAACCGATGGCGCCGTAGCCCTTGGCCTTCGACTCGACAACCTCAGCAGCCAGGTACGAGAGGGTGCTCATTAGTGTTGTTTCCCTTTCTGTCGCCCACCCGCCGACGGCGCGTGAAGCAGGTTTTTGGTGTTGGTGCGGTTGTTGGTCAGTGAGAGTCGGCGTGCTGGGCCAGACCGATGTAAACGGCGGTCAGCAGCGCGAACACGTACGCCTGCAAGAAGACGACCAGGAGTTCGAAGAGGGTGAAGCCGAAGCCCGCGAGCAGCGAGAACGGCGAGAACACCTTCATCCAGGAGACGGCGTCGAACAGGAAGAACTGGGTGGCACTGAAGAACAGCACCAACATGATGTGGCCTGCCAGCATGTTCGCCATGAGACGGACGGTCAGCGTGAACGGGCGCAGCACGAAGGTCGAGATGAACTCGATCGGGATCAGCAGCACGTGCAACGCGGGCGGCACATTCGGCACCACGATGGACGAGCGCATGTATTTCAGGAAGCCGTACTTCTTGATGCCCACATAGTTGAAGGTGATGTAGGCGACGACGGCCAGTACGAGAGGCATGCCGATACGCGCGTTCGACGAGATGTTCAGGCCCGGAATAACACCCGAGATGTTCAAGAACAGCACCGTGAAGAAGATGGACGCGATCAGCGGGAAGAACTTCTTGCCGGATTCCTTACCCAGCACCTCGTCGCAGATCTGTTCCTTGACGAACACCAGACCGGTTTCGGCGACATTCTGCAGGCCGCGCGGAACCAGCTGCGGGCGTCGGAATGCCGCGAACATGACGATCACGAGAACGGCCGACATGAGGATGCGAATAAGCATCAAACGGTCGAGCTCGAAAGGCTTCCCCTCGAACAGCACTGCTGGAGGGAAGAAGTCGTTGAGTGACGGCGCGTGGAACTCGCCCGCCAAAATGGTGACGCTCAGCGTTCTCTCCCGTGGTCGGAACGCAGAAGATAGTTTTCTCCCGCGGTTCGATCGGACATTGACGATCTGGTGGGTCGACTCAGGTCGGCTCGAAGTTCGTCAGCAGCTGTGGCGGTCACGCCCTGGCGTCTGTACGCGCGTCGGCGACATCGTCGACGGTGCAGAACCGGTGACCCGAAGGGCCCGGTACGGCTGTAAGCATAACCTGCTCTCAGGCGGGTCTCAGGCGACCCCCCTGTTGATTCGGTTGACTACAGGTAAAGAGTTTATCAAGTTATCTACGACATTGCGTAGGGGGTCGGTGAAACCCGTGGTGAACGGTGTTTCGCCGGGTCGCGCGCGCCGCGAAACTACAGGTCACGCTCCACTTCGACGGTCGGAACCCGTTGGCGCAGAAGGCCGTAGGTCTCCGCCCCGAGCACGATCAGCAGGGCCGCGATCACCGTGAAGAACAGCGAGTAGCGGTTGTAGAAGTCGAACTGCTTGAGCACCGCGATGACAACCACTGCGAGCAGCAGCTTTCCGACCCAGCTGCCGAGCAGCACGATGCCCTGCAGGCCGGATTCGATCTTCGCGCTGAACAGCACGGACGCGGCGGTGGTGAGAATGAACGCACCGCCCAGGGCGGCCCCGATGAGGGCTCCCCAGAGGCCGGGCAGGCCCGCGAAGACCGATGACAGGATGGCCGAAACCACAACCAGCACAGCCAAACCGGCGATGCCGTAGCGCAGCGCCGCACGTAGCGGGGCGTCGGGTCCGGGATGGGATGGCGTGCTCACGGTCAGCAACTCTACCCGGCGGCGTTCTCGCGATCGTGGGGCGGTTTGCGGGTCGGGCTCCGCAACTCCCGCCAGGACGGGACCGCGGTCACGATGAGCGCGAAAACCAGTCCAGCCGCGAAGCCCAGCACGACCAATGTCCGATCCGAGATCAACGAGGTGCCGACCGCGCCGAATGCGAAGACACTCACCCACAGATAGATCACCAGCACCACGCGGCGCTGGGAATGCCCGATCTGCAGCAAACGGTGATGCAGATGCATTTTGTCCGGAGTGGAAAAACTCACACCGGCGCGAACTCGGCGGACCACCGCCAATACAAGATCAAGTACCGGAATGAACATCACCGCACCCACCAGCAACAACGGTGACAACAGACCCACGATGTCGCGCGGGCCGTAACCCTGCAGCGGAATTCGCCCGGAAGCGCCGGTGGACACCGCGGCCAGCATCAATCCGATGAGCATGGAACCGGTGTCGCCCATGAAAATCCGGGCCGGTGAGAAATTGTGCGGCAGAAATCCCAGGCACGCGCCCGCCAGCGCGGCGGCCAGCAACGCGGGCGGATAGGTGTCGGTGGAACCGCCGACCTCATAGAGCAAACCCACGGTGAACACGAAAACCGCGACGGCGGCGATGAAGCCGAGGCCCGCGGCCAAACCGTCCAGGCCGTCCACGAAATTCATGGCATTCACGACGGTGACGGTGATGCCGACGGTCACCAGACCGCCCTGCAGCGGATCCAGCACCACGGTTTCGTTGGTGAAGGGGTTGTAGATGGCCACCCAGCTCAGGCCCATCACCGCCATCACGCCCGCGGCGGTGATCTGGCCGACCAGCTTGGTCAGCCAGTCCAGGCCCCAGCGGTCGTCGATGATGCCGACCAGCACGATGAGCGTCGCCGCGGCCAGCACCGCGGGAATGTCCTTGGGATAGTCGAAGCCGCGGCGCAGGGCGGGCAGCTGGTGCGCGAACAGCACGGCCGCCACCAGGCCCAGGTAGATGCCCATGCCGCCCATGCGCGGAATCGGCTTCACGTGCACATCGCGCTCGCGCGGAATGGCCACCGCGCCGAAAGCGATGGCCAGCACCCGGATTCCACCGGTGGTCAGGAAGGCGATGACCGTGGCGACGAGCAGCACCAGCAACAGCTCCCGCAGCGGGACGACCGCGCCCTGGCTGAATACGCCCTGACTCAGCAGCATTTAACGGGCCGTCACCGCGCGTCGTCCTGGCGGAGCTCCTCGGGCGACATGCCGAGCACCTCCGCGAGTTTCTCGACCGGCACCGCGCCTTCGCGCAGCACGCGCGGGGTATCCGAGGTCAGATCGACGATCGTGGACGCCACCGCGTGATCGGCCGGACCGCCGTCGAGGTACACCCCGACCAGCTCCCCCAGCTGCGCCTGCGCCTCGGCCACCGTGGTGGCGGGCGGCTGCCCGGAGACGTTCGCACTCGACACCGCCAGCGGGCCGACCTCGCGCAGCAGCTCCAGCGCCACCGGGTGCAGCGGCATCCGCAGCATCACCGTGCCCCGCGCGTCGCCCAGATCCCACGCCAGCGAAGGCGCTTGCTGCACAACCAGACTCAGCCCACCCGGCCAGAAGGCCCGGATCAGCTCGCGGGCCTGCGGCCGCACCGAGAAGACGAGCCCGTCGATGGTGTTCCAGGACCCGACCAGCACCGGCACCGGCATGTCCCGGCCCCTGCGCTTGGCGGCCAGCAGCGCGCTCACCGCCTGACTGTCGAACGCGTCGGCGGCGAGCCCATAGAGCGTGTCAGTCGGGATGACGGCCAACCGCCCGGACTTCAGCGTGCTGCGCGCGGCATTCAGACCGGCGGCACGGGAGTCGGGATCGGCACAGTCGTAGACGGTACTCACGGCTGACATCTTGGCACGGGACGCTCGGCGTGCCACTGTCGCGCCGGGTTTCGGACGCGATTCGGTCGTATCCTCGGGCTGGACGAAGGAGGCACGGCCCATGATTCGTGCGATTTGGAACGGGGCGGTCATCGCCGAGGCCGATTCGACCGTCGAGGTCGAGGGCAATCAGTACTTTCCGGTCGATTCGCTGAAGCTCGAATACTTCAGCGAGAGCTCCCACCACACGGTCTGCCCATGGAAGGGCATCGCGAGCTACTACACCGTCACGGTCGACGGTGCGGAGAACCCGAACGCGGCCTGGTACTACCCCCACCCGAGTCCCCTGGCTCGCAAGATCAAGAACCACGTGGCCTTCTGGCACGGGGTGGAGATCGAGAACCTGCCGGGGTAACCGTCAGCCGGCGGTGCGGCGAGCCACCACGAAGCGCGGCTTCCCGGCCAGGTCGGGGTGCTCGACGATATCGGCGAATCCGCCGTGCGCGGCGAAGAGGGCGGCCACACCCGAGCCATTGGTGTCGTCGTGTTCGATTGCCGCCGCACCGTTTTCGCGGAGCAGGCGGGCGATGTTCGGGATCATGGGGCGGATGACGGACAGGCCGTCGGGGCCACCGAAGAGGGCGCGGTGGGGATCGTGGTCCATGACCTCGGGATCGAGCTGGGCGTCCTCGGGGATGTAGGGCGGGTTCGAGACGACCACGTCGACTCGGCCGTCGAGGTGCTCGAGGATGGTCGGGTCGGTGACATCGCCCGCGTGCAGGTCGATCGGGGTGTCGCCCTCGTCGGCCAGTTGCAGGGCGTTGCGGCGGGCCCAGGCGAGGGCCTCGGCGTCGAGTTCCACGGCGTGGACCTGGGCGTCGGGGCGGGCGTGGGCGATGGCCAGCGCGAGCGCCCCGGATCCGGTGCACAGGTCCACCACGATGGGCTGATGTTCGTGGCCGAGCTGTTCGAGCTGGGCCAGGGCCCAGGCGAACAGCAATTCCGTCTCCGGGCGCGGCACGAAGACGCCGGGGCCGACCGCGAGATCGATCTCACCCATTGCCGCGGTGCCCGTAAGGTGTTGCAGCGGAAAGCGTTCCGCACGCCGGGCGACCAGCTTGCGGTACTCCTCCAGCTGGTCGGGGGTGAGCATCGGCATGAGCGCCAGCCGACCCCGGTCGACGCCCAGCACATGTGCCGCAAGGTGTTCCGCGTCCGCCTGGGGGCTGGGGACCCCGGCCTTCGCCAGGATCTCGGCGGCCTCTCGAATAGCCGGTCGCAAAGGTGCACGACTCACGATTTGCAGCCTTTCTTCCCCACGCACATGCTCGCACGAAATTGTTTGCCCCGAACCGTCTCCCGCCCAACCTGGCGCGCGCCGACGGCACCGGGCGTGGCGTCAGAGCTTTTTGCGGTAGTACACCACTCGCTCGCGCTCCTCGAAGCCGTTGGCCTGGTGGAAGCGGTGGGCGACGGCGTTCGCGAGCAGGGCGTCGGAGCCGAGTTCGGTGCAGCCGACCGAGCGTCCCCACTCCTCGACCGCGCCGCAGAGCGCGCCCGACAGCCCGTGCAGCCGGTGGCCGGGAGCCACGAAGATGCCTTCCAGGAAGGCCACCGGCGAAGTGTCGCAGCCGTTCACGTAGTCGTGGCGGATGCTGGCCTCGGCGTATCCGACGGGTTCACCGTCCTCGGTGCGGGCCACCAGGATGACGGCTTCGGGGTCGGCGACCTGTTCGGCCAGTTCGGCGCGGTGTCCCGCTTCGTCCAGGGTCGGCCACAGCGCGTACCGCAGCGCCGCCGCCGCGTCGATGGCGTCGGCGGTCACCCGTTCGATACGCGTGTCCATGGCCTGCGCCTTACTCCGCCGCCAGACGGGCCGCGCGGTCCGCCTCGCCGAGGGCGTTGAACAGGTCGTCGAGATTGCCGTCCAGCACCGAATCCAGGTTGTGCGCCTTGAAGCCGATGCGGTGATCGGCGATGCGGTTCTCCGGGAAGTTGTAGGTGCGGATGCGCTCGGAGCGGTCCACGGTGCGGATCTGGGTGGCGCGACCGGCGGCCGCGTCCTGCTCGGCCTGCTCCTCGGCCAGCGCCTGCAGGCGCGCGGCGAGGACCTGCTTGGCGCGAATCTTGTTCTGCAGCTGGGACCGTTCGTTCTGACAGGTCACCACCAGTCCGGTGGGCAGGTGGGTGATGCGCACGGCGGAGTCGGTGGTGTTGACGCCCTGGCCGCCCTTGCCGGAGGACCGGTACACGTCGATGCGCAGGTCCTTCTCGTCGATCTCGACTTCCTCGACCTCGTCGGGCTCCGGATACACCAGCACGCCCGCGGCCGAAGTGTGAATGCGCCCTTGGGATTCGGTGACCGGCACGCGCTGCACGCGGTGCACGCCGCCCTCCCACTTGAGCTTGGACCAGACGCCGTCGCGGCTGGCCTCCTTGCTCTTGATGGAGAAGCTGGCATCCTTGTACCCGTCCAGATCGGAGTAGGTGACGCCGAGCACCTCGACCTTCCAGCCGTGGCGTTCCGCGTAACGCAGGTACATGCGGGCCAGATCGGAGGCGAACAGCGCCGACTCCTCGCCGCCCTCACCGGATTTCACCTCAAGGATGACATCGTCGCCGTCGTGCGGGTCGCGCGGCGCGAGCAGGTCGGTGAGCTGCTTGTCCAGCTCCAGCACCTGCTCCTCGAGCCCGGGCACCTCGGCCGCGAAGGACGCGTCGTCGGCCGCGAGCTCCTTGGCCGCCGACAGATCCTCGCGCGCGGTCTTCAGCTTGTTGTAGGTGGCCATGATCGGCCCGAGCTCGGCGAAACGCTTGCCGACTCGACGCGCCGCGCCCGGGTCATTGTGCAGCGAAGGGTCGGCGAGCTGGCTTTCCAGCCCCTGGTACTCGGCCAGGATGTCGTCGATCGCGTTGGGGGCCGTCTTGTCGGCCATCGCGAATGCTCCTTCTGTAGGACTAATTGGCTTCTAGTTTCCATGACGCCCAACCCGCAAGGTTCGCGGCCCGGCTCGGTCTGGACTGCGGCTTGATAGACCTCCGCCTTGGAGCGGGGGAGCGAAGCGGAGGAGCGGAGGAGGGAAGACCGAGCTTGCAGGGCCGCGAACCAGCCCGGAGCGAAGCGGAGGGCAAATTGGACACAGTCCGGAAACGCACCGACGCCCGGCCTGCTGAGAGCAGGACGGGCGTCGGCGGGACAGCTACTTGGCAGCCTTGGGGGCGCGCTTGCCGTAGCGGGCCTCGAAGCGAGCCACGCGGCCACCGGTGTCCAGAATCTTCTGCTTGCCCGTGTAGAACGGGTGGCACTGGGAGCAGACCTCGACCGTGATCTGGCCCGACTCCTTGGTGCTCTTGGTCTGGAAGGTGTTGCCGCAGCCGCACACGACCGTGGTGTCCACGTACGTGGGGTGAATTCCTGCCTTCATGGGTGTCCTTTCGAAAGGCCTTGGGTCGCCTCGCGAACGCGGGACGTGAACCAAAACCGACTTAGGCATGGTTGCCGACGGAACAGTATATGCGGTGCTGTTGGGGTAGCCGCCGCGAGGGGTTCCAGCGTGCTCAACCCCCGGTACGTCCGGTTTGTTCCCCGGCGTCACCCCAAGAAACTAAGGGCACGCATATTCCGGGGGCTCGAGTGAGGCTGGAAGTCGAGTAGCTCGCTACTCAAGAATACGAACACCCGTGTTCATAGAGTTTTGTCCAGGTGAGAGTCACGCGACGATCGGAAGGACAGCGGTGGCCAGGAAGGACGCGACGATCCGGGGGTCGGCATCCCCCGTGAGCGCGCAAGCCGGAACCGGGAGGGCAACCCGGCGGCGCGCGGAGATCGTCGCGGGCGGGGTCCTGATCACACTGTTCGTACTGGTCGCGCTCGGCTGGTGGATGGCTCCCGGAGAGTCCGGCAACGCGGTGGGGCCCCTGAACACGACCCCAATCCCACCGCGGGGGGGACGACACACTCACCTATATAGCGGTCACGGCACCGGACGTATCCGGTGCCGTGACCGCGCTCATTCTCGGCGTGCTCATCGCCGGTGGCGCCTTCATCGGGCTGTTCTTCTTCAGCCCGAATCCGATTGCGCGCCAGACTTATTCGTCGAGCGCACCCGGGGCGGTCTTGGAGACCGTCATGAGGAACTCGACATTGCTCTTGGTCTTCTTCAACCGGTCGACCAGCAGGTCGATGGCCTGATGTGAATCCAGGCCGGAGAGCACGCGACGCAGCTTGTGCAGGACCGCGGCCTCATCGGGCGACATCAGCAGATCGTCGCGGCGGGTGCCGGACGGGTTGACGTCGACCGCCGGGAACACGCGACGCTCGGCGATCTTGCGATCGAGCTTGAGCTCGGCGTTGCCGGTGCCCTTGAACTCCTCGAAGATGACCGTGTCACCGGTGGAACCGGTCTCCACCATCGCGGTGGCGATGATGGAGAGCGAGCCGCCGTTCTCGATATTGCGGGCCGCGCCGAGGAACCGCTTGGGCGGGTACAACGCGGTGGAATCCACACCACCGGAAAGGATTCGGCCCGAGGCAGGCGAGGAGTTGTTGTACGCGCGGCCCAATCGGGTGATCGAGTCGAGCAGCACGACGACGTCCTGGCCCTGCTCCACCAGGCGCTTCGCCCGCTCGATGGCGAGCTCGGCGACCGAGGTGTGGTCGCTCGGCGGCCGGTCGAACGTGGAGGCGATGACCTCGCCGCGCACCGAGCGCTGCATGTCGGTCACTTCCTCGGGACGCTCGTCCACCAGGACGACCATGAGGTAGCACTCGGGGTTGTTGACCGAGATCGCGTTCGCGATGTCCTGCATGATCGTGGTCTTACCGGCCTTGGGCGGGGACACGATCAGCGCGCGCTGACCCTTACCGATCGGCATGATCAGGTCGATGATGCGCGTGGTCAGCTTGTTCGGCTGGGTCTCCAGCCGCAGTCGCTGGTTCGGGTACAGCGGGGTCAGCTTGTTGAATTCCGGACGGCGGCGGGCACTTTCGACATCGGTGCCGTTGACCGTGTCCAGCCGCACCAGCGGATCGAACTTCTGACGCTGGTTGGACTGGTCGCCGTCGCGCGGGGCGCGGACCGCGCCGGTGATGGCGTCACCGCGGCGCAGGCCGTTCTTGCGGACCAGGTTCATCGACACGTACACGTCGTTCGGCCCGGCCAGGTAGCCCGAGGTGCGGACGAACGCGTAGTTGTCGAGGACATCGAGGATGCCCGCGACCGGCTGCAGGACGTCGTCCTCGCGGATCTCCATCTCGCGAGCCTCGCCGCCGCCGGTGCCGCCCTCGCGGTCCCGGCCGCGACGACGCTCGCGGAAGCGACGGCCCCGGCGACCGCGGCCGCCTTCCTCGTCGTCATCGTCGCGGGCGTCACGCGGGTTGTTGCGCCCGGTGCCGTTCTGGTTCTGCTGGCCGCCGTTCTGGTTGCGCTCGCCCTGGTTGTTGCGCTCACCCTGGTTGCGCTCACCCTGGTTGTTGCGCTCGCCCTGGTTGCGGCGGTCGCGGCGGCGCTCGCCCCCCTCGGACTGCTCACCCTTGTCGGCGGCGGGCGCCTCGGCGGCGGTGGCCTCGGCATTGCCGGCACCGCGCTGCTCGCGGCCCCGGCGCTGGCGACCGCGGCCACGCTGGCCACCGTCACGGGCGTCCTCGCCACCCTCGGCGCGGGCGTTGTCGCCCTCCTCACGCTTGGATTCGCGAGTCTCCGAAGAGTTTTGGCGCGCTTCGGCCTTCTCGACGTGCTTCGCCGGAGCCTCCGCCTGCGCTTCCGCCTTCACCTCGGCCTTGGCCGCAGCGGGCTCGGCGGCGGCGACCTTCACCGACGCGGACTCCCCACCGTTCGGCGCGTCCTCGGCCTTGGCCTTGGCATTTCGCGTGGCCTTGCCGGTAGCGGCCGTCTTACCGGCGCCTCCGGACTGGTTCTCCTTGATGGCGGCGATGAGATCACCCTTACGCATCCCGGAAGTGCCCCGGATACCGAGCTCTCCCGCAAGTGCACGCAACTGCGGCAACAACATTCCAGTCAGCCCCGATCGTGCGACGTCAGTTTGTTCGCTCATCTTCGAAATCTGTCCGGAGTCACTTTCGCGGCTACCCGCGGACGCTGTATCGCTATCCGTTCTGGGTGTCGCGAGCAGGTCCGTATCTGTCACGGAAATCCTTTCCTTCCCTCGACCGCCGTGTGCCTGTTCGAGGGTTCCTCCTGCAGTCCGGTCTCGTGCCGAACTCGGATGCCGTATCGCCTGTCCCGCCTGGGCGGCGGGGTCGCCACCACGTGGGCTTCGCCACCGAGTGCTGGTGCTCATCACACGAAAAAGGTTGGAGAGATCATTCCAGTTGACTGGCTACCCCCAAGTTTCGAGCCTCAAGCCTCGAGCCTGAGCAAGGAGCCTCTGGAGCGATTTGCCCTGATGAAGCACCGGCGTCTGACGCGCACGATGTACGGACTCGCTCAGGATAGCTCCCACCTTTTGCATCGGCAAGGCAGGCGCGCTGTCAATCCACCAGGACGCCGCCGGCGATGCCCGGCTCCAGCACGCGCATGCCGTCCGCGATCGCGAGTTCGCGCAGTTCTTCGGGGAATTCGCTGGTCGTGAAGGCGAGCACGGTCGGGCCCGCCCCCGACACGGTGGCCGCGATCCCGGCCTCGCGCAGCCGCTCCACCCATTTGGTGGTCAACGGCAGCGCCGAGGCGCGGTAGCCCTGGTGTAGCCGGTCGGCCGTGGCCGGCAGCAGCAGCTCGGGCCGCTGCGTCAAGGCGACTACCGCCAGCGCCGACCGGCTGGCATTGAAAGCCGCGTCGACGTGCGGAACCATGTCCGGGAGCAGCCCGCGGGTGTGCGCGGTGGCCGAACGCTCCTCGGGAATGAGCACCACCGGCCGCAGCGACGGGTGCGGCTCGAGCCGGACCGCGCGGTAGATGCGGGCGTGATGTGCGTCGGCACTGCCGTTTTCGTCCGCCGAACGGTCGGTTTCGGTCCAGCACACCACGAATCCGCCCAGGATGCTGGCCGAGGAATTGTCCGGGTGACCTTCGAATTCACCGGCCAGCTGGACCAGCACGTCGTCGCCGTAGGCCAGCTCGGGATCGAACTTCGCGGCCAGCCCGCGCCCGGCCGCCAGGCCGCCGACCGCCGCCGAGGCCGAGGAACCCATGCCCCGCGAGTGCGGAATCACGTTGCGGCACACCACGTCCAGGCCGTCGGCCCACACCCCTGCGGCCTGCAGGCCGCGTTCGATGGCCCGCACCACCAGATGCGAAGGGCCCCAGGGCACATCGTCGGCGCCCTCCCCCTCGACCCGGATGGTGAGCCCGGAGTCCGTGGTGGACACCGTGATCTCGTCGTAGAGCCCCAAAGCGATTCCCAGGGAATCGAAACCCGGGCCGAGGTTGGCGCTGGACGCCGGAACCCGCACGGTGACGGAGATTCCGGCGGGCAGCGTCCGGGTCATGAGTTGGGCGTCGCGCGAATTCAACTCAGGCCAGCTCGAGTTCGTGGGCCACGGCGACCGGGTCGACGGCGATGGGCTTCACCTCGGGCATGCCCTTGAGCGCGTTGTCCGGGTCCTTGAGGCCGTTGCCGGTCACCGTGCAGACCACGGTGAGACCGGCGTCCATCCAGCCCTCGGCGCGCGCGGCCAGCAGACCGGCGACCGAGGCGGCGGAGGCGGGCTCCACGAAGACGCCCTCCTTGGCCGCGACCAGGCGGTACGCGGCCAGGATCTCGTCATCGGTGGCCGCGCGGAACGCGCCGCCGGACTCCTCCTTGGCGGCAACGGCCTGGTTCCAGGACGCGGGCGCGCCGATCCGGATGGCGGTCGCGATGGTCTCCGGGTTCGACACCGGAGCGCCGTACACCAGCGGCGCGGCACCGGCGGCCTGCACGCCCAGCATGCGCGGGCGCGAGGTGGTGGTGCCGTCGGCGTAGTACTCGCTGTAGCCCTTCCAGTACGCGGTGATGTTGCCCGCGTTGCCGACCGGCAGCACGTGCACATCGGGGGCCTTGCCCAGCGCGTCGGCGATCTCGAAGGCGGCGGTCTTCTGGCCCTCGATGCGGGCCGGGTTCACCGAGTTCACCAGGCCGACCTCGGGGAAGTCCGAGGTGACCTTGCGGGCCAGCTCGAGACAGTCGTCGAAGTTGCCGTCCACCTGAATGATCTTGGCGCCCAGCATGACCGCCTGGGCCAGCTTGCCCATGGCGATCTTGCCCGAGGGGATCAGCACCGCGCAGTGCAGCCCGGCGCGGGTGGCGTAGGCCGCCGCCGACGCCGAGGTGTTGCCGGTGGAGGCGCACAGCACGGCCTTCTTGCCGTTGTACTTGGCGTCGGTCATCGCCATGGTCATGCCACGGTCCTTGAACGAGCCGGTCGGGTTCGCGCCCTCGACCTTGAGGTAGACCTCGCAGCCGGTGAGCTCGGAGAGGTGGTGCGCGGGCACCAGCGGGGTGCCGCCCTCGAAGAGAGTGACGGCCCTCCAGTCGGCGGGAATCGGGAGGCGATCCCGGTACGCGTCGATCAGACCCGGCCAAGGGGTATGCACGGCTGCGGCGCGTGCGGTTGCACTCATTCCTCGGTGCCTTCCAATCTCAGAACACTGGTCACGGACGTGACGGAGTCCAGTTCGGCCAACGCCGCAACGGTATCCGCCAGCGCGGATTCCTGCGCGTGGTGGGTCACTACGACCAAGCGCGCGCCCTCGTCGTGGCCCTCCTGGCGGACCGTCGAGATGCTCACACTGTGCTTCGCGAATTCGCCCGCGACCGCCTCCAGCACGCCGGTGCGGTCGGCTACCTGCAGGTTCACGTGGTAGCGGGTCGGGGTATCCCCGATCGAGGCGATCGGCAGTTCAGCATAAACCGATTCACCGGGGGCGCGGCCACCGAAGAACTTGTTGCGCGCCGCCATCACCAGGTCGCCCATGACGGCCGAGGCGGTCGGCGCGCCGCCCGCGCCCTGGCCGTAGAACATCAGGCGTCCGGCGTTCTCCGCCTCCACGACCACCGCGTTGAACGCGCCGTTGACCGATGCGAGGGGATGCTTGCGCGGGATGAGCGCCGGGTACACGCGGACGGAGACCTTGTCCTTGCCGTCCTCGTCGCTGACCCGCTCGGCCATGGCCAGCAGCTTCACCGTGCAGCCCACGGCCGCCGCGGTTTCCAGATCCTCGGCGGTGATCTTGGAGATGCCCTCCCGGTAGACATCGCCGGAGGTGACGCGGGTGTGGAAGGCGACCGAAGCCAGAATCGCGGCCTTGGCGGCGGCGTCGTAGCCCTCGACGTCGGCGGTCGGGTCGGCCTCGGCGTAGCCCAGGCGGGTGGCCTCGGCCAGCACGTCGGCGTAGTTGGCGCCGGTCTCGGCCATGGCCGAGAGGATGAAGTTGGTGGTGCCGTTCACGATGCCGACCACGCGGTTGACCCGGTCGCCGGACAGCGACTGGATGAGCGGGCGGATCACCGGGATGGCACCCGCGACGGCGGCCTCGAAATACAGGTCGGCGCGGTGGTTCTCGGCCGCGGCGGCCAGTTCGCCGGTGTAATCGGCCAGCAGCGCCTTGTTGGCGGTGACGACCGACTTGCCCGCGTTGAGGGCGGCGGTGATGAGGGCGCGGGCCGGGTCGATGCCACCCATGACCTCGACGACGATGTCGACATCGTCGCGGGTCACCAGGGCCTCGGCGTCGGTGGTGAGCAGGTCGGCGGGCAGGCCGCGGTCCTTGCTCAGGTCGCGCACGGCGACACCGCGCAGCACGACGGGCGCGCCCACACGGTTGCACAGGTCGTCGGCGTGATCGCGGATGATCCGAACGACCTCGGTGCCGACCGTGCCCATGCCGAGGACCGCGACTCCAATGGGGTGATCCTGTCCCCACACGCCGTTTCTGTTCTCGGTCATGCCTTCACCTCCAAGCTGAGTAGGTCCTCCACCGTTTCACGACGAAGGATCAAGCGCGCCTTGCCGTCTCGCACCGCGACCACGGCAGGCCGGGTGAGCATGTTGTAACGGCTCGACATCGAGTAGCAGTACGCGCCGGTCGCGGCCACCGCGATCAGGTCGCCCGGGCCGACATCGGCCGGGAGCCAGGTATCGCGGATGACGATATCCCCACTCTCGCAATGCTTTCCGACCACCCGAGCCACCACCGGATCGGATTCGCTGCTGCGCGAGACCAATCGGCAGTCGTACTCGGCCTGATACAGCGCCGGCCGGATGTTGTCGCTCATACCGCCGTCGACGCTGACGTAACGGCGCTGCGCGCCCGCGTCGAGCGTCACGTCCTTGACGGTACCCACCTCGTAAACGGTGACGGTGCCCGGTCCCGCGATGGCCCGGCCAGGCTCCACCGCGATCTCGGGGACGGCCAGGCCCAGTGCGGCGGCCTCGCTGTCCACGATGTGGCGCACCTTCTCGGCGAAATCGAACAGCGGCGGCGCGTCATCGCTGGGCACGTAAGAGATGCCGAGCCCGCCACCGAGATCCAGCAGGTGCATCTGCTCGGTGCGGGCGACGCCGTACTTCTCGGCGACCTCGCTGAGCAGGCGCAGCATGCGCCGGGTGGACACCTCGAAGCCGTCGATGTCGAAGATCTGCGAGCCGATGTGGCTGTGCAGGCCGACCAGGCGCAGATTGCGGGCGTCGAAGACGCGACCGACCGCCTCGAGCGCGGAACCGTCGGCGATCGAGAAGCCGAACTTCTGATCCTCGTGCGCGGTCGAAATGTATTCGTGGGTATGGGCTTCCACGCCGACGGTGACCCGGACCAGCACGTCCTGCACCACTCCGGCGCGGCCCGCGACCGCCTCGAGCCGATCGATCTCGATCAGCGAGTCGAGCACCACGTGCCCGACCCCGGCGGCGACCGCCTGCTCCAGTTCGACGACCGATTTGTTGTTGCCGTGCATGGCGATTCGCTCGGCGGGGAAGCCCGCGTGCAGCGCCACGCCCAGCTCGCCGCCGGAGGCCACGTCCAGGTACAGGCCCTCGTCGCGCACCCAGCGCGCGACCTCGCCGCACAGGAACGCCTTGGAGGCGTAGTGCACCCGGGCGTGCTCGCCGTAGGCGCGCACCATGTCCCGGCAGCGCGAACGGAAGTCGTCCTCGTCCACCACGAACAGCGGGGTGCCGAACTCGGCGGCCAGCTCGGTCACCGGGACCCCGGCCATCGAGACCACGCCGTCGGCTTCGCGAGAAGCGTTGCGCGGCCACACATGTGCGGGCAGTTCGATCATCTGCGCCGGGTCACCGGGCCGCTCCGACAGGGTCGGGGCGTGCGGGATGTCCGCGTGACGGGGTCCGGCGGGGTGGGCATTCATCTACATACGCTCCGGAGCAGTGACGCCTAGCAGGCCGAGGCCGTTGGCGAGGACCTGACGGGTGGCTTTGACCAGCTCGAGGCGAGCGGCATTGAGCGGGGTGACCACATCGTCGCCCTGCGGGATGACGCGCAGCGTCTTGTCGGACTGGAAGGGGTGGTACGCCCCGGCCAGCTCCTCGAGGTAGCGCACGACGCGGTGCGGCTCGCGCATCTCGGCGGCGGTGGCCACCACGCGCGGGTACTCGCCCAGCGTGCGAATGAGCTCGCCCTCGCGGTCGTCGGTCAGCAGCGCGAAATCCGGTGTCACCGCGGCGTAGTCGAAGGCCGCGGAGTTGCCGATGATCTGATTGGTCCGCGCGTGCGCGTATTGCACGTAGTAGACCGGATTTTCGCTGTCCTGGCGGGTCCACAGGTCCAGGTCGATGTCGATGCTGGAGTTCACCGAGGAACGCACCAGCGAGTAGCGGGCGGCGTCCACGCCGATCTGCTCGACCAGGTCGTCGAGCGTGACCACGGTGCCCGCGCGCTTCGACATCCGAACGGCGGCACCGTCTTTCACTAGATTCACCATCTGGCCGATGAGCACCTCGACGGTGTCGGGGTCGTCCCCGAAGGCGGCCGCGGCGGCCTTGAGGCGGCCGATGTAGCCGTGGTGGTCCGCGCCGAGCATGTAGATGCACAGGTCGAAGCCGCGCGAGCGCTTGTTCTGGAAGTAGGCGATGTCACCGCCGATGTAGGCGGACTTGCCGTCGCTCTTGATGACGACGCGGTCCTTGTCGTCGCCGTATTCGGTGGAGGCGATCCACCAGGCGCCGTCCTTCTCGTACAGCTTGCCCGACGCCTTGAGCGTGTCGATGGCCTTCTCCACCGCGCCCGAGGCGAACAGCGAGCTCTCGTTGAAGTACACGTCGAAGTCGGTGCCGAACTCGTGCAGCGTCTTCTTGATGTGCGCGAACATGAGCTCGACGCCCTCGCGGCGGAACAGCTCGTGCCGCTCGGTCTCCGGGAGTTCCAGCACACCCGGGTTGGCCTTGACGACGGTGTCGGCGATCTCATTGATGTAGTCGCCCGCATAGCCGTCCTCGGGGGTCGGCTGCCCCAGCGCTGCGGCCACCAGCGAATTGGCGAAGCGGTCGATCTGCGCGCCGTGGTCGTTGAAGTAGTACTCGCGGGTGACGTCCGCGCCCTGCGAAGCCAGGATCCGGCCCAGCGCGTCGCCGACCGAGGCCCAGCGGGTGCCGCCCAGGTGGATCGGACCGGTCGGGTTGGCGGAGACGAATTCGAGATTGATGGCGGTGCCCGCGAGAGTGCCCGCGGTGCCGAAGTTCTCACCGGCCTCGAGAATCTTCGCCACGATCGCGCCCTGCGCGGACTTGGCCAGGCGAATGTTCAAAAAGCCAGGTCCCGCGACCTCGGCGGCGTCGATGCCCTCGGCCTGCGCGAGCGCCTCGGCGAGCAGAGTGGCGAAATCGCGGGGGTTCATTCCCGCCTTCTTCCCTACCTGCATGGCTACATTCGTGGCATAGTCTCCGTGCTCAGGGTTGCGAGGACGCTCCACCTTGACCTCGTCGGGCAGGACCGCTGGGTCGGATCCGCGTTCGACAAGTACCTTCGCCGCGGTAGCACGAAGGAGATCTGCAAGGTCAGCTGGAGTCACGAGTCACTATCCTATGGTCTGAGCAGGTGAACGCCGCGAGCGGGCACCACCGGGCAGGTGCCCAGCAAACGATGCGGCCGCGTCGTTTGATTGTCCGACACGTCGAAAAGAGCACAACAAGCATGCCAAGCAGGACCAGTGCCAAATCGGCCAAGGCCATCAAGGCCGCGGGCAAGTCAGCCGGATCAGCGCGCAAGGGTGGCGGAGGCGGGAACCTGGGCGGTAAGCGCCAGGTCCCGTGGCTCATGATCGCGGCCGTGGTCTGCGTGCTCGCGTTGATCGGCGGCATCGCCTGGGTGATCGTGCCCAAGATCGCGGCCAAGCAGGCCACCAGCAAGGCCCAGTCCGACGTCAAGGAATTCGTGCCCACCGCACAGCAGAAGGATCCGTCCGACCGCATTTCCGGCGTCGTGAAGAAGGACTACCCGGCGGGCCTGCACATCACGGCCAAGCAGCGGGTCGCCTACGACCAGACCCCGCCCTTCGGCGGACCGCACGACAGCTCCTGGGCGGCCTGCACCGGCGTGGTGTACAGCAAGGCGATTCGCACCGAGAACGCCGTGCACTCCATGGAGCACGGTGCGATCTGGATCACCTACAACCCGGACAAGCTCAGCGGCGGCGACGTCGACCAGCTCAAGAAGTCCGTCAAGGGCCGTCCCTACATGCTGATGTCGCCGTACCCGGGCCTGGACCGCCCGATCTCGCTGCAGTCCTGGGGCCACCAACTCAAGCTGGACAGCGCCGGTGACGAGCGGATCCGCGACTTCATCACCGCGCTGCGGCTGAACCAGTACACCTACCCCGAGGTCGGCGCGGACTGCGCCAACCCGACCTTCAATGTCGACAACCCGCCCGCCTTCGACGCGTCCGCGCCCGGCCCCGACGCGATTCCGATGGACGGCAAGGGCGCCACCAGCGCCCAGGACGAGGCCGGCGGCATTCCGGGCATGCCCGGCTCCGTCCCCGGTCTGCCCGGCGGCATCACGCTGCCGACCGGCAGCCCGGCGGCGCCCGCGAGTCCGACGGTGCCCGAGGGCATCCCGGCCATCCCGGCTCCGACCGATGCCCCGACCCAGCCGGATCAGCCGGCTACGACCGAGTAGTGGCGCCGTTCATGTCTGATATCCCCGACCGCAGTTCCGAGCCGGACCCCGCCGCCGAGCCCGTCCAGCAGCCGCGCCGCAACCAGCGGCAGGTGCTGTTGATACTGGCCATCGTCGGGGTGCTGCTGACCGGATTCCTGGGCGGCATCCTGGTCGACAATGCGATGCGCACCGCGCCGGAGACGCCGGGCGCGGTGGATGTCGGCTTCTCCCAGGACATGTCGGTGCACCACACCCAGGCGGTGCAGATGGCGGGTGTCACGCTGTCCGGGTCCACCGATCCGGCGGTCAAGCGCCTGGCCTATGACATCCTCACAACGCAGGCCAATCAGGCCGGCCGCATGCAGGGCTGGTTGCAGGAGTGGAACGAGCCGCTCATCGCCCCGGACGGCTACATGGGCTGGATGACCGACATGTCGTCGCATCAGCATTCCGGCACCGCCATGCATTCCGGCGCCGTGCAGGCCATGCCCGGCATGGCCTCGGATCAGGAGATGGCGGAGCTGGGCAAGGCCACCGGCACCGCCCTGGACACGCTGTTCCTGCAACTCATGCTGCGCCACCACCAGGGCGGCATGCCGATGATCGAGTACGCCGCCCAGCGCGCCGACACCGACGCGGTGCGGACGCTGGCGCAGAGCATGGCCAAGACACAGCAGGGCGAGGCCGATCTGATGACCCAGATGCTCGCCGAGCGCAAGGTCGCCCCGCTGCCGATGAACTGACCTGCCGCGAGTCGGCTCCGGTCGCGGACCGGGTGTTCAAAACACCCGGTCCGCGTCGGTTTTTGGCGCAGCGCAGCCGATGCGATACGCTTTCCCAGCCCGACCGGGAGACCGGACGGGACCATCCCCGCCCTCGTAGCTCAGGGGATAGAGCGTCTGCCTCCGGAGCAGAAGGCCGCAGGTTCGAATCCTGCCGAGGGCACCACAGTAAGGCCCCGACCGTGAATCACGGTCGGGGCCTTACTCGTTGATGGCACCTCTTTGCCCGTTGATGGCACGCAATGACTGACTTTTCGTGCCATCGTCACCGATAGGGATTCCGCCGGGCGACGTTCGCGACCAGAGTGGTAGCTGCGCATCGCGGTGCCCGGTTGTGCCGGAGGTAATCGGGCACCGCGAGCGCGTTTTTCCGGGACGCGCGGGGATACTCGGCGAGATTCGTTGATTTGATTGCGGTTTCGCGGACGACGCGGCCAGGCCGGTATACCGGGCGCGCCCGGGCCGCAGCGTGATCTCGCCCGGCCTGCCTTACCAAGTGAAACGTGTACGGGCCGGTATGTTCTGAAGGGTGTCCGAGACCGAGAGCGCCCGTGCGGAAATGCCACAGCGACACGTCTCGCGCCCGCTCGCCGGAGGATTCACCGGCGTCGTCGCGGCTGCTCTCACCGGATTGAGCCTGGCCGCGCCGGTCGCCGCCACCCCGGTGACGCCCGAGGAGTCGGCGGATCAGGCGTTCTACAGCGCGGCCGAGGACCGGGTTGCGGGCACGCACGGCTCGGTCATCCAATTGCGGCCGGTCACAGGCGATCCCGCCCTGGCGGGCGCACGCAACTACCTGATGCTGTACCGGTCGATCGACATGCACGGCAATCCGGTCGCGGTCTCCGGCACGCTCGCCGTCCCGGAGGGCACGCCGCCGCCGGGCGGCTGGCCGCTCATCTCCTGGGCGCACGGCACCACCGGCGTCGCCGATGAGTGCGCGCCCTCACGCGACACCTCCCCCGAGTTCCCCGCCCACGATTACGCCGCGCTGGTCCGCCGGGTGCAGGAGCGGTGGATCGCGGCCGGGTACGCGGTGGCGCAGACCGACTATCAGGGGCTGGGCACCCCCGGGCCGCACGGCTATCTGATCGGCACCGCCGAACAGCGCGCCGTCACCGATATGGCAAGGGCCGCTCGGGAAGTCGATCCCGAGATCGGCACCCGCTGGGTGGCGATGGGGCACTCCCAGGGCGGCCAGGCCGCGATCTTCACCGATGCACAGGCCCAGCAGTGGGCCCCCGAGCTACAGCTGCTGGGCTCGGTCGCGCTCGCGCCCGCCTCACATCAGGGCATCGGACTCCAGGCCTCGCAGGTGGCCACCACCGCCGTTGCGGCGGGCGCGCTCACCCCGCTCACCGGCGGCGCGGTCTCGTTCCTGCCGTTGATCATTCGCGGCGCGCAGACGGTGGCCGACCTGGATCCGGCCCGATTCCTCACGCCCCGTGCGCAATCCATGCTGGCGCAGGCCGACACCGAGTGCATCGGCCAGCTGCGCCGACCCGACTCCTGGGGCGGGTTGGGCACCGACGAGGTGTTCCTCCGCAATGGCGACATCTCCGGCCTGGTCCGCGTCCTGAACGAAAACGACCCCAGCGCACTGTCGTTCACCCAGCCGCTGCTGGTGTTGCAGGGGCGCTCCGACACCACGGTCCCGCCGCCGGCCACCGATGCCATGGTCGTGCAGCAGCGGGCCGGTGGGCAGCCCGTGCAGTACCACACCTATCCGGGCGTGGATCACCGCGGCGTCCTGGAGGCGTCGTTCAATGACGCGCTGGTCTGGGTGGACACCCGCTTCGACCGCTAGCCGAGCGCGCCCGGACTACCCCTGGGACAACACGTTCCGCCCGAAATCGCGCACCGGAACGACGCGCGGGACGGCCGGGGCTTCGGGCGTCGCCACGACGCGCGGTGACCGCAGCCGCCACAGCACGTACAGTCCCGCCGCGCAGCCCAGCGTGATCACCAGGGCCATCCAGCCGGGCGTCGACGAGAGCGCCGCCTGCGGATCCCGGTACCAGCGCGGCGAATACGCGATCCGCCCGAAACTGCTGCCGCGCAGCGCCACCACCAGGCACGGCACGATCAGCACGGCCACTGCTACCACGGCGCTGCCCGCCGTCGCGGGCACCGCCGCGCCGAAGCAGTAGCCGATGATCAGCCCGGTGAGGGTCACCCCGAGCACCGGGATCACCGCGTGCAGGTGCGGGCTACCAGCCGTTGCGGCCGCGAAGACAGCCAGCCCGCCGGTGGCGGCGAGCCCGATCCACGGTGCGCGCCAACGCCGTCCGGCCGCCAGCCCGAGGATGACGGCGAGCACCGGGAAGGGCGCGGTCCAATCCGGCCGCGGCACCGCGATGATCGCGCTGCCCGCATTGGCCACCGCCACCGCCAGCAGCACCAGCGTGCCCTCACGTCCCGGCAGCAGCAGCGCCGCCACCGCGGCCGCGCCGACGGTGATGGACACCGCCACCGCGATCTGCGCGGGCGTGCCCTCGTGCCGCACGAACCATTCGGTCGACAGCGCGGTCGCGGTGACCAGCACCAGCGCCGAGAGAATCGGCCCGATCGCCAGATCGGTGTTCTCGTCCTGGACCGCCGGATCGGTGTGCTGCGCCGCGATACCCAGCGCCAGCAGGACGGCCGAGATCAGCATCAACCACAGGGGTGGCGTCGCGCCGGAGGCCCATTCGATGAGCGGATTGCCCTCACCCGACTCGGGCAGCGAGGTCTGATCACCGATCAGGATTCCCGACAGCGCGCCGATCAGGTAGGCCCCGGTCGCCACCGGTTTGCCGAACACCGCGACGGCGAGCGCGCCGAGCAGGATTCCGCTGAAGATGGCGTCGATGTAGTTGACGGTGGTCATGACCCCGGTCCCGGCCGGGGCGCTGTTCCAGAGGTGGTTGACGAGCAGCACCACCGCGCTGCCGAACGAGGCGATCCACGCGCTGCGCCGCCCGAGCGCGACCACCAGAGCCGCCGAGACCACCGCGAACGCCGCACCCGCCGCGGCCGCGCGCGGCATGTTCAGCACCATGAGGTCGAGTTCCAGGACCGATCCCTCGGACCCGCCGAGATTGAGCGGGGCCAACAGGAACAATCCCGCGATCGCCGCCCCGAGCACCGCCGCCATCGTCTCCACCGGACCCGCGAAACGGCGGATCGCCCGGGGCGCATTCACGCCCCACGGTTGTGCCAACGCGAACCTCGCGCCCATCTCGTCACCTTTCGTCGGTGATGCGACGCCTTCCGCGTTACAGCAATAACGAGCAGCTATCTGTTGGCGAGGTTAACAGGAACGATCTGTGGGGATTCTGAGAAGTGGAGTCGGTCACATTTCTCAGGCGCAGCGGAACCGGAAGGTTGCCGGTGGGGTGCCGCCCGGCACCGAGGTGATCTGAACGGCCGCGTCGCCGTCGAGGGCGCAGCCGATCGGGGTGGCGATCTGCACCCGGTAGCAGCCGGGTGCGCCGTTGTAGACGGCCGAGCCGTCGATGCCGGTGGTGACGGTCGCGAGGTTGGCTCCCCCGCCGCAGAGCGCGATATCGGCCGCGATGCCCGCCATGGGGAACTGTTCGGGTCCGTAGACGGCCTGGATCGTCAGCGCCGGTCCGGCGGGTTCCGCGGCCGCGACGGGTGCGAGCGCGCAGGCGGCGGCGAGAACGGATGTGACGAGCAGCGTGCGGCGCATTCGGTTGCTCACGGGGGGCACCGGATCTCCTTCGGGTCGAGCCGAGGCCGGAACTCGATCAGCTCAGCGAATTGGCCTCCGCGCCAATATAGGCGCTTGCCTGACCGTCCAGTCGCATTCCAGTGGACCGCCCCGCGGCCGCGCACTGCTCGGAGGTGAAAGCGACTGCCGCGCCGAGGACTTCGAGCTCCACCCGATCGCCGACCGCGGGCGCGTCCACGCTCACCCGGCGCACCTGGACGGCCTCCGGACAGCCGTCGAGATCGAGGGTCAGCATGACGTCCGCACCCCGGAACTCGATGGCGCGCACGGTCGCACAGCCGGGGTGTCCGTTGGTGACCACCCGGGCGTGCAGCTGCTCGGGTCGCATCATGACCGCGCCCGCGCCGGTGGGCGCGTTCACCTGCACCGGGATCCGGCCCAGCACGGTCTCGGCGGTCTCGGTCCCGATGCTGGCGTCGAGCAGCACGGTGTCGCCGAGGAATCCGGCCGTGAACAGGTCCGCCGGGGCGGCGTACACGTCTTCCGGCGTCCCGACCTGGGTGAAGCGGCCCGAGCACATGACCGCCACCTGATCGGCGAAGGACAGCGCCTCCTCCTGATCGTGGGTGACCAGGATGCTCGTCATGCCCGCGGCGCGCAGGGTTTCGGCGACGGCCTGCCGGGTGGCGGCGCGCAGTCCGGTGTCGAGCGCGCTGAAGGGCTCGTCCAGCAGCATGACCTTGGGTTGCCGGGCCATGGCGCGGGCCAGGGCCACCCGCTGCTGCTGCCCGCCGGAGAGCTGGTGCGGGCGGCGATCGGCGTAAGACGGGTCCAGCGAGACCATTTCGAGCAGTTCGGCGATCCGCTGCCGGTGCCTGCGCCGCCCGCCGAGTCCGCCGCCGAGTCCGTAGGCGATGTTCTGCCCCACCGTCAGATGCGGGAACAGTGCGCCGTCCTGCGCCACGTAGCCGATGGCGCGTCGATGCGGCGGTACCGAGAATCCTTGCCGGGCAATGACTTCCCCGCCGATGGACACCGATCCCGCGTCCGGGTTCTCGAAGCCCGCGATCACCCGCAGCAGCGTGGTCTTGCCGCAGCCGGAGGACCCGACCACGGCGGTGGCGCTGCCGTCGGCCACGTCGAGGCAGATGCCGTCGAGCACCGGCGCGGTCCCGAAGGACTTGGAAACCTGGTCTACGACAAGACGACTCACAATCCCGCCGCCTTCCTGGATTGGGTGAACAGCAGATAGGTGACCGGCACCGAGACGAGGATCATGATCAGCGCGTACGGTGCGGCCGCGGCGTAGTCCAGCTCCCCCGACAGCTGCCAGAACCCCATGGCGAGGGTGCGGGTGCCATTGGGGGCGAGCAGCAGGGTGGCGGTCAGTTCGGTGGCCACGGCCACGAACACCATGGCCGCCGCCGCGGCCGCCGCGGGTGCGGTCAGGCGCAGCGTGACCCGGAAGAACGTTGCGGTGGGCGACTTTCCGAGCACCTGCGAGGCCTCCTCCAGCCCCACCGGCACCTGCGCCAACCCGGCCCGCACGCTGACCAGCGCGCGCGGCAGGAACATGAGGGTGTAGGCGGCCAGGATGGTCGCGGCGGTCTGGTAGAGCGCGGGCAGCCAGCGGATGCTCACGGTCACCAGCGCCAGCGCGATCACGATGCCAGGCAATGAGCTGGTGATGTAGTTGGCGCCCTCGATGATTCGCGCGAATCGCGAGCCGGAGCGGACCGCGATCCAGGCCACCGGGAAGGCGCACAGGGTGGTGATCACCGCGGCCGTGGCGGCCAGACCGATGGTCTGGCCGAGGGATTCGCCGATCTCGGCGGTATTCCACACCGCCGCGCCGCCGATCTTCAGCCAGCGCCCGATGGTCCACAGCGGCACCCCCAGGGTGGCCGCCAGCGCGCCGGTCAGCAACAGGAACATGGGAATCTTGGCCGGGCCCAGCCGAATCCGGTTCGCCCCGCGCTGCGCGCCGCCGCCGACCCGGGCGTAGCGGGCGCGCCCGCGCACCGCGGCCTCCCCGGCCAGCAGCACCAGGCACAGCACCACCAGGACGCCGGCCAGCGTGCTGCCCGCGGCTCCCGCGAAGCTCGACTGGTACTGCTCGAAGATGGCGGTGGTGAAGGTCTGGAACCGGATCATGGCGAACGCGCCGTATTCGGCCAGCAGATGCAGCGAGATCAGCAGTCCGCCACCGAGAATCGCCAGCCGCAGCTGCGGCAGCACGACGCGCACGAAAATGGCGATCGGCCCGGAGCCCAGGGCCCGAGCCGATTCCTCCACCGCGGGATCCAGCCGCCGCAGGGTCGCCGCCGCCGGTAGGTACACCAGCGGGAAGTACGACACGGTCGCGACCAGCACCCCGGCCCACAACCCGTGCAGTGCCGGGATGGCGCTGACCCAGCCGTAGCTGTTGACGAAGGCCGGAACCGCCAGCGGGGCCGCGAATATCGGCCCCCACCAGGCCGCGCCCGGCACGTCGGTGCGTTCCACGATCCAGGCCAGCCCGACGCCCAGCGCGACGCAGATCGGCACCGTCAGCACCACCAATTCGGCGGTATTGCGCAGCAATTCGCCGACGCGCGGGCGGAAGATCAAGTGCGCGGTCTCGTCCCAGCCGGTCGAGACCAGGGTGGACACGATGTAGCCCAGCGGCACGAAGGTGGCCGCCACCAGGAGCAGGGCGGCAATGATGACGACCGACCCGGGCCGGGTGGCCCGGGTCGGCGACGCCTTCGTAGCGGTGGGTACCGCGGTCCGAACTGACACGGTTAGAGCAGGCCCGCCTCGGTCATGAGCTGCGCGACCTTCTTGGCGTCCAGCTTGCTCGGGTCGATCTTGGGCGCGTCCAGCGAGGCCAGCGGCGGCAGCGCCGGGTTGGCCGCGACGTCGGAGGCCACCGGGTACTCCATGGAGTCACCCTTCTGCAGCACCTCCTGGCCCTTCTTGGAGGTGATGAAGTTCAGGAACTTCTGGGCGTTGGCCTGCTTGGCGCTCGACTTCAGCACGCCGCCACCGGAAACCGAGACGAAGGTGCCCGGGTCCTGGTTCTTGAAGTAGAACAGCTGGGTGTTGCCGCTGTTCTCCTTGGTCTTGGCCTGGTCGCGGTACCAGTAGTAGTGGTAGATCACGCCGCCGTCGAACTGCCCGGCGTTGGCGTTCTTCATGACGGTGGTGTTGTTCTGCGAGATGATCGCGTTGTCCTTCATCCCCTTCAGCCACGCCTTGGTGGCGTCCTCGCCCTTCTGGGCGAGCAGGGCGGCCACGATGGCCTGGAAGTCCGCGCCCGCGGCGGCGCCGCTCCAGCGGCCCTTCCACTGCGGCTGCTGCAGATCCAGCAGCGACTTGGGCAGCTGGTCGGCCGGGAGCTTGGCGGTGTTGTAGACGAAAACGGTTGAGCGCGCGGCGATTCCGGTCCACTTGCCGGTGGACGGGCGGAACTGCTCGGGCACCTGCGCCAGCGTGTCCTTGTCGACATCGGCGAACAGGCCCGCGTTCTCGACCAGCGCCATGGCCGGGGAGTTCTCGGTGAGGAAGACGTCGGCCTTGGAGTTCCTGCCCTCGGCGACGAGCTGATTGCCCAGGTCGGTGTCACCGCCGTTGCGGATGGTCACCTTGATGCCGGTGTCCTTGGTGAAGGCGTCCACCCACTCCTTGGTGAGGGATTCGTGCTGGGCGTTGTAGACCAGAATCTCGTTGTCGTCCTTGGACAAGTTCGAGCAGGCCGTGGTCGCCCCGAGCACGGCGATCGCCGCCAGTGCGCCGGAAACCAGTTTCCATCGAGCCGCCGTCATGACCGTCCTTCCACTCACCTCTGAGGTTTGCCTAACCAACGTACATTCCCGCCCGTCGGGTTCAAATGCCGCCCCACCAATCGACATGCAATTGCCGTACTCTCCAGACGTTCCGCAACCGAAGATCGGCCCGAGTCGAAGGATCTCGATGACCCGCAATCGCCGCACTCCCCTGACCATCGGACTCGGCGTCGCGGCCGTGGTGCTCGTGGGAGGCGGCGTCGCAACCGCGGTGACATTGGGCGGCAAGGACTCCGGACCCAGCGAGAACCAGCGGGTCGAGACCGCGCTGCGGGATTTCTACGACGCCCTGGGCTCCGGCGGCGCGGCCGAGGCCGTCGACCTGACCTGTGCGGGCGACCGCGCGCAGTACGCGGCACTGCCGGAATCGGCGAAGAAGCAGACGGATCAGAACAAGGTCACGATGAAGGTCGACTCCATCGGGGGCATCACCATCAGCGGCGACCGCGCCACCGCCACCACCCTCGGCACCTTCACCATGCCGGGGTCCGCACCCAGCAAGCGATCCACCAGCGAACACCTGCGCAAGGAAGACGGCGTATGGAAGGTCTGCTCCACCGACGCGAAATAGGACGGCCATGAGCTGCTGCGGCCCGAGTCGGCGACAGGTTCTCGGTCTGCTCGCGGCGGCGGCACTGCCGATGAGCTGGGCGAGTCCGGCTCGCGCACAACCGGGTTCGACGGTGGCGACCGATCTGGAGGTCGTCACCATCACCGCGGACTCGGCGGGAGGTCAGCGGCATCATCACCGCGGGCCTGCCGCCCGATTTCCGCCAAGAGCCCGGTCTCGCAGCGTATCCCGAGGTCATGCTGGCTGCGCTGCTCGACGACATACGCCGCCCCGACCGCGCCGTGGACCATCCGCTGCTGGCCGGTGACCTGACCGCCGAGGCCACTCCCGACCAGGTGCGCGGCGTGCACTCGCGACTCGCGAACTTCGGGGTCCCAGGCCGGGGCTGGTTCGCCCCGCGCGGCAATCACGACCGCCGATGCCGCCGAGCTGCAATCGATCTACCGATCGGCCCCCGGCGTCTTCCTGCACCACTCCGGCCACACCCACCGGAATCGCCGCACCCGCCCCGACCTTCCGATTCCCGTCGAGTTCCTGGAAGTCGCGGCCGCCAAGGAGTATCCGGGCGGCTACACCCTGCTCCGCCTCTATGAGGGCGGCTACACGGTCAACTTCTACAAGACCCGCACCGAGGCCGCCCGCCGCTGGAGCACCCGTTCCAGGGGCGAATACTTCGGCCTGCTGCCGGAATACACGCTCGGCACCGCCGCAGACCGCAATCACACGGTGTTGCGCGACCTTTCCGGCGTGTTCCCGTCTGAACGCGAAAGCGCCTCCCATATCCGGCCTGGGAGGCGCTTTCCGATGGAGCGAGCGACGGGACTCGAACCCGTGTGACAGGTTTTGCAGACCTGCTCCTAACCACTCGGACACACCCGCATCGGCCCATTGATAATGGCGCGAATCGGGCGCGCGGCCGAGGTTTCGAATCACTGTGATTCCTACCGGTCCGCAACGTGCGATGATCGGTGGCATGTCGCGTCCCCGTCCGCTGCCACTCGATCCGATCGAGGAGGCGCATCGTCAGTGGACGGACCACGGCTGGGGTGAGGTGGCCGACGGAATGGCGGCGGTGACGTCCCTCGTGCGGGCCCAGCAGATCGTGATGGCGCGCGTCGACGAAGCTTTGCGACCGTCCGGCTTGACCTTTTCCCGATACGAGCTACTCATGCTGCTGAGTTTCAGCAAAACCGGCGCGCTGCCCATGGCGGTGGCCAGCGCGCGGCTCCAGGTGCACCCCACCTCGGTCACCAATACGGTCGACCGGCTGGAGGCCGCGAACTTGGTGAAGCGTGTCCCACATCCGAGTGACCGGCGGGCGACGCTCATCGAAATCACCGATGCCGGAAGGGATCTGGTGTCCAAGGCCACCATCGAGCTGAACCGGCGCGTTTTCGCCGAGGCGGGCCTGCCGCCGGAACGATTGCAGCTGCTGCTGCAATTGCTGTCGGAGTTCCGGCAGGCGGCCGGTGACTTCGATCCGGGTAGCTCACCCACCCGCTGGGCCGGTCAGTAACTCTTCAGCGACCCGGCAGCCAATTTCCTGCGTCATAGTCTTGGCTTCGGCCCGCAAAAGGTTCACCATTGAGGCCATGGTGCTGGTCCTCGGGGTGTCGGCGGGCGCTGCTGGCGCACGCGCCATGCTCACCCATTCCGACCAGCCTCACCTGCCCCCGATCGACCGTTGCAAGGTGCCACGCCATGCCGGTGGCGGCAGCATGGAGGAGGCGGTGTTCGAGGCCATCCGGCAGATGCGGAAATCCGCCGACAAGCGGGACGAATTCATTACCGGCATCGCCGTGACCTGCCGGTGCAATACGCACGCCGAATCGGTGCGGACCGCCGCGGGCCGAAACCGCCTGACCGTCATCGACGAGCCGGTGGCCCAGCTCAGATATCTCCGCTTCACCGGCCGCCTGCCGACCGAGGGCTCGATTCTGCTCTACGACCTAGGCGCGTCCGGCCTGACCCTCACCCAGATCGACTGTCGAACCGATGCCGTCCTCGCCACCAAGCGCAGCACCGTCCTGGGCGGTGACGGCCACGACGCCCTGCTGCGCTGGCTGCTCACCCGCGGCGGCGTCACCCTGGACATGGCGACCACCCGTCAACAGAAGGAGGCGCTGGCCTCCGAACGCGTACTGGCCGTCTGCGACCCGATCACCGGGCAGCGCACCGTGGTCACCCGCAGTGATTTCGCCGAACTGGTCGAGGCGGGTATTCACCACTCGGCCTCCTTCGTCCGGCACATGGTGGACGAGACCGGCGTCCGGCCCACGGGGATCGCCCTGCTGGGCGGTTGCACACGGAACAAGAGCATCCGCGACGAGCTGAAGCAGCAACTCGACATGCCGCTGATCTACGATCCAGAGCCAGAGTTCGTCTCCACCCGCGGCGCGGTCCTACTCGCCGCCGAGCGCCCGTCGGCCCGCAGCATCCGCAGCGTCCACCTGACGCCCGGCTCGGGTGCGCACGAGGCCCCCTCCACGGCACCCGTCTCCCGCCGCAAACTCGTTGCGGCAGTGGCGGTTACCGCGACACTGGGTGGCACCATCGTGGGCGCGCTGGCCATGAACCGCGACAACGGCGACCACACCGACGGCAAGCCGCCGACGGTCGAAGTGGTCGGCCCGCCGAAACACGGCTGACCCAAAGCGGCCTGGAAACGGGAGAGGAGCAGCCCGGCTCAGGCGCATGACCACACCTCCCAGCCGCACCGAATCATCGAGTGGCACATTTCGGTCGGATTCGTCCGATTTTTCGCTCCGAAGTGTGCCACTCGATGAATTGGTGGGTTATTTGTTGGTGAAGTTGGTGGGGCGCTTTTCGGTGAAGGCGGTCATGCCTTCTTTTTGGTCGTCGGTGGCGAAGAGGGAGTGGAAGACTCGGCGTTCGAAGCGGAGGCCCTCGGTGAGGGTGGTTTCGAAGGCGCGGTCCACCGCTTCCTTGGCGATCATCACGGACGGTAGGGACATGGAGGCGATGGTTTCGGCTACCTCCATGGCGGTGGGGAGCAGGTCGGCGGCGGGGACGATGCGGGAGACCAGGCCGGCGCGTTCGGCTGCCTCGGCGTCCATGTTGCGGCCGGTGAGGATTAGATCCATGGCCTTGGCCTTGCCGACGGCGCGGGTGAGGCGCTGAGAGCCGCCCATGCCGGGGATGACTCCCAGTTTGATTTCGGGCTGGCCGAACTTGGCGGTGTCGGCGGCGAGGAGGATGTCGCACATCATGGCGAGTTCGCAGCCGCCGCCGAGGGCGTAGCCGGCGACCGCGGCGATGATGGGCTTACGGAAGGCGACGAGGCGGTCCCAACCGGCGAAGTGGTCGGTGAGGAACATGTCCATGTAGGACTTGGACTGCATTTCCTTGATGTCCGCGCCGGCGGCGAAGGCTCGGTCGGAGCCGGTCAGTACGACCGCGCCGATCTCGTCGTCGTTCTCGAGCTCGTCCAGGGCGGCCGAAATGTCGGTCAGGACCTGCGAGTTCAGCGCGTTGAGGGCCTTCGGCCGGTTGAGCGTGATGAGGGCTACGCGGCCCTTGCGCTCCAGCAGAATGGTCTCGAAGTCGGGCCCACCCGTCGCCCCGCCCCCGCCCCCAACGGAATCGCTGCGCGATGCAGTCACTTTTGTTCCTCTCCAGATCGCTTGCGAATATCGGTGACGATAGCGGAGAAGTCCTTGCCCGCTTCGTCCTGGTTGAAGCGGCTGTAGATCTCCGCCGCCAGCAGACCGATCTGTCCGTCGACGCCATTGCCGCGCAGTGCGCTGGCCGCGAGACCGAGGTCCTTGGCCATGAGGGCGGTGGCGAAGCCGGGCTTGTAGTCATTGTTGGCCGGGCTGGCCGGAACCGGGCCGGGGACAGGGCAGTACGAGGTCAGCGCCCACGACTGGCCCGAGGCGGTGGAGACCACGTCGAAGAACTTGTCGTGGGTCAGGCCCAGCTTCTCGCCCAGCACAATGGCTTCCGAGAGGCCGATCATGGAGATGCCCAGCAGCATGTTGTTGCAGATCTTGGCGGCCTGGCCGACGCCCGCGCCGCCGCAGTGCACGACCTTGCCGCCCATGACCTCCAGCAGGGGCAGGGCCGCGGCGAAGTCGGCGTCCGCGCCGCCGACCATGAAGGTGAGGGTGCCTGCCGACGCGCCCGCGACGCCGCCGGAGACGGGGGCGTCCAGGGCCCGATGGCCCGCTGCGGCAGCGAGTTCCGCGGCCTGCTTGGCGTCGGCGACGTCGATGGTGGAGCAGTCGACGAACAGGGTGCCGGGCTTGGCGGCGGAGAGGATCTCGCCGTAGAGGTCGAGCACGATGCGGCCGTTGGGCAGCATGGTGATGACGATGTCGGAGGCCGAAACCGCTTCCGCGGCAGCGGCGACCACGGTCGCGCCGTCTCGGCGGGCCTGTTCCTGCGCGGCGGGGACGGGGTCGAAGGCGAGGACGTCGTATCCGGCCTTGACGAGGTTGGCGGCCATCGGGCCGCCCATGTGGCCGAGCCCGAGGAACCCGACCTTGGTGTTGTTGCTCATCATTCGTCCTTAGGAGCGGCCAGACCCAATTCGCGATCGCCGAGTGCGCCGAAGTAGGCGTCCACGTCGGCGTCGGTGACGTCGGCCAGGGTGGCGGGCGACCAGTGCGGGTCGCGGTCCTTGTCGATGACCTGGGCGCGAATGCCTTCCACCAGGTCGTGGGTGTTCAGGGAGGCGGCGGAGACCCGGTATTCCTGGTTCAGCGCCGTTTCCAGGCTGTCTGCCTGCCGGGCGCTGCGCAGCGAGCGCAGTGTGACCTTCAGTGCCACCGGCGATTTCGACAGCACGTCGGCGGCGGCCTTGGCGGCCTCGGCGCGGCCGTCGAGTTCGAGGCGGTGCACGATCTCCTCGACGGTGTCGGCGCTGTAGCAGGAGTCGATCCAGTCCTGCTGTGCCACGAACTCCGAAACCGGCGCGGGCTGTGCGAATTTCGCGATGGCCACGTCGATCTCGTTGTCGTGCAGGGCCTCCAGCAGCGACGGCAGGTGCTCGGACGGCACGAAGTGGTCGGCGAATCCGGCCGCGATGGCGTCACCGGCGGACATGCGCGCGGTGGTGAGCGCGACGTGGGTGCCGATCTCGCCGGGCGCGTGCGCCAGCAGCCAGGTGCCGCCCACGTCGGGGATGAAGCCGATGCCGGTCTCGGGCATGCCGACCATGGAGCGCTCGGTCACGATGCGGTGCGAGGCATGGCCGGACAGGCCGACGCCGCCGCCCATGACGATGCCGTCCATGACCGCGACGTAGGGCTTCGGGTAGCGCTTGATGTACGCGTTGAGGATGTACTCGTCGCGCCAGAACTTGCCGCTGGGCGAGTCCGCCGAAACCTCGGGCGAATCGCCCTGCGCGACAGCGTGCTTGGCGTCGTTGTGGATGGCGACGATGTCGCCGCCCGCGCACAGCCCGCGTTCGCCCGCGCCGGTGAGCACCACGGCGCGCACCTCGTCGTCATCCGCCCAGGCCCGCAGCGCGTCCAGGATGGTCAGCGCCATCGGGTGGTTGAGCGCGTTGATGGCGCGGGGCCGGTTGAGCGTGATCAGACCGAGGCCGTCGCGCTTCTCGATCAACACCTCGGCGTCGTTCACCGTCTCGCTCATGCTGCTCCTACCACCGCGCGGGCGACGACCACCCGCATGATCTCGTTCGTGCCTTCGAGAATCTGATGCACCCGCAGGTCGCGAACGATCTTCTCGATGCCGTATTCGGCCAGGTAACCGTAGCCACCGTGCAGTTGCAGGGCCTTGTTGGCCACCTCGAACCCGGCGTCGGTGGCGAACCGCTTGGCCATCGCGCACAGCTCCACCTTGTCGGGGGCGTCGGCGTCCAGGGCGGCGGCGGCCCGCCACAGCAGGGTGCGGGCGGCCTCCAGGGAGGTGCGCATGTCGGCGAGTTCGAACTGGAGCGCGGTGTTGTCCAGCAGCCGGGAGCCGAACGCCTTGCGCTGGGCCATGTAGGCGACCGTCCGGTCGAGCGCGGCCTGCGCGCCGCCCATGGAGCAGGCGGCGATGTTCAGCCGCCCGCCGTTGAGGCCGTTCATGGCGATGCGGAAGCCGTTGCCCTCCGCGCCCAGCAGGTTGGCGGCGGGCACCCGGGCCTGGTCGAGAATGACCTGCCGGGTGGGCTGGGCGTTCCAGCCCATCTTGCGCTCATTGGCCCCGAAGGACAGCCCCGGCGTGTCGGCCGGGACGATGAACGCCGAGATCCCGCGCGCCCCTTCGGTTCCGGTGCGGGCCATGATCACGTAGACATCGCTGCTGCCCGCGCCGGAGATGAATTGCTTGACGCCGGTGAGCAGGTAGTCGTCGCCGTCGCGAACGGCCTTGGTGCTCAAGGCCGCCGCGTCGGAGCCCACACCCGGCTCGGTCAGCGCGTAGGAGGCCAGCAGGTCCATGGACGTCAGCCCCGGCAGCCACCGATTGCGTTGCGTCTCATCGCCGTAGGTGTCGATCATCCACGTCGCCATATTGTGGATGGAGATGTAGGCCGCCACGGCCGGGCAGCCGGTGGCCAGCTGCTCGAAGATGCGCACGGCGTCGAGCCGCCGCAGCTGCGAGCCGCCCACGTCCTCGCGCACGTAGATGCCGCCCAGGCCGAGCGAGCCCGCCTTGCGCAGCACATCCACCGGGAAGTGCTTGCGCTCATCCCATTCCAGGGCGTTGGGCGCGAGCAGCTCGTCGGCGAAGGAGCGGGCGGTCTCGACGATCGCCTTCTCGTCCTCGTCCAGTACGAACATCGTCAGTCCATCGTGGGGATGACGAAGGCGTTGGCGGCGGCGGAGCTTGCGGAGCCGCCCGAAGGCTCCGCCTCGAGTCCCGCGGGCCAGCGCTGCGTCACCGTCTTGGTCTTGGTGTAGAAGCGGATCGAGTCCGGGCCGTGCTGGTTGAGGTCGCCGAAGCCGGAACGCTTCCAGCCGCCGAAGGTGTGGTACGCGATCGGCACCGGGATCGGGACGTTGATGCCGACCATGCCGACCTGCACGCGGGCGGCGAAGTCGCGGGCGGTGTCGCCGTCGCGGGTGAAAATGGCGACGCCATTGCCGTATTCGTGCTCATTGGCCAGGCGCAGGCCCTCTTCGAAGTCGGCGGCGCGCACGATGGACAGCACCGGGCCGAAGATCTCTTCCTGGTAGATCCGCATGTCGGCGGTCACGTTGTCGAAAAGCGAAGCGCCCGCGAAGAATCCGTCCTCGCCGCCCTCGACGACCAGGCCGCGGCCGTCGATGACCAGCTCCGCGCCCTCGTCGACGCCGATCTGCACGTAGTTGTTCACCCGGTCCACGCCGTCGCGGCCGACCAGCGGGCCGAAGTCCGCGCCCGGGTCGTCGGAGACGCCGACATTGAGCTTCTCGATGCGCTCGATGAGCTTGGCGCGCAGACGATCCGCGGTCTCCGCACCCACCGGCACGGCCACCGAGATGGCCATGCAGCGCTCGCCCGCGGAGCCGTAGCCCGCGCCGATGAGCTGGTCGGCCACATCGTCGAGGTCGGCGTCGGGCATGACGATGGCGTGGTTCTTGGCACCGCCGAAGCACTGGGCGCGCTTGCCGTTGGCCGAGGCGGTCTCGTAGATGTACTGCGCGATCGGGGTGGAGCCCACGAAGCCGACGGCCTTGATGCGGTCGTCGCGCAGCAGCGTGTCCACGGCTTCCTTGTCGCCGTTGACCACATTGAAGATGCCCGCGGGCAGCCCGGCCTCGAGGAACAGCTCGGCCAGTCGCAGCGGCACCGAGGGGTCGCGCTCGGAGGGCTTGAGCACGAAGGCATTTCCGCAGGCGATGGCCGGTCCGGCCTTCCACAGCGGGATCATGGCCGGGAAGTTGAACGGGGTGATGCCCGCGACCACGCCCAGCGGCTGGCGCATGGAGTACACATCGATGCCGGTGCCGGCGCTCTCGGTGTACTCGCCCTTGAGCAGATGCGGGATGCCGCAGGCGAATTCGATGACCTCGAGGCCGCGCTGGATATCGCCCTTGGCGTCGGCGATGGTCTTGCCGTGCTCGCTGGACAGCAGGGCGGCCAGCGAGTCCATCTCGTCCTGCACCAGGGTCAGGAACTTCATGAGTACCCGGGCGCGGCGCTGCGGGTTGGTCGCGGCCCAGCCGATCTGCGCCTCGGCGGCATTGGCGATGACCGCCTCGACCTCGCTCTTGCTCGCCAGCGGCACCCGGGCCTGGACCTGTCCGGTGCTCGGGTTGAACACATCGCCGAAGTTGCCCGATGTTCCCGGGACTTGCTTCCCGCCGACGAAGTGGGTGAGTTCGCGAACCATGCCTGGCCCTTCCACGACTTTTACAGCCTGTCTCGATGCTTGCGAAGCTTGCGCGCAGATTGCGCGGTCTGTGGCGACCCTATAGTTGGACATCCAAGTATTGGCTGTGGGATAATTCACAGCACCTACAGGCTTTCCGTGTGGAGGCACGCATGCCCGAGTTGCATGTCCCGGTTCATCCAGTGCGGTTCGTTACCGCCGCTGCGTTGTTCGATGGCCATGACGCGGCCATCAACATCATGCGCAGAATCCTTCAGGCCCAGGGGGCCGAGGTGATTCATCTCGGACATAACCGGGCCGTGCGGGAGGTCGTGGACGCGGCGGTCACCGAGGACGTGCAGGGGGTCGCGGTCAGCTCGTATCAGGGCGGGCACATCGAGTACTTCGAGTACTTGGCGCAGGCCCTGAAGGAGGCCGGCGCCGAGCACGTGAAGATCTTCGGCGGGGGCGGCGGGGTGATCATTCCCGAGGAGATCGCGCGGCTGGCGGAGTCGGGGGTGACCATCTTCTCGCCCGAGGACGGGCAGCGGCTCGGGCTGCCGGGGATGATCAATCGGCTGATTTCGGCTTGCGACGTGGATCTTTCGCAGTCGCCCGCGCCGGTGGAGGCGGTACTGAGCGGGGATCGGGCGGCGCTGGCGCGGACGCTCACCTGCTTGCAGCAGGGAACGCTGCCGGTCGAGGATCTGATGGTGCTGACAACCGCGGCGGCCACTCGGCGCGTGCCGGTGCTGGGTATCACCGGCACCGGCGGCTCCGGAAAGTCTTCTCTCACAGACGAACTCATTCGACGGCTGCGCACCGATCAGCAGGACAAGCTGCGGGTGGCGGTGCTGGCGGTGGATCCGACGCGGCGGCGCGGCGGCGGCGCGCTGCTGGGCGACCGGATCCGGATGAACGCCCTCGACGGCGAGCGGGTGTACTTCCGGTCGCTGGCCACGCGCGGCGAGCGCGAGTTGCCGCACGGCATCGACGACATGGTGATCGCCTGCAAGGCAGCGGGATTCGATCTGGTGATCCTGGAGACTCCCGGCATCGGGCAGGGCGACGCGGCCATTGCCGAGCACGTGGACGTCTCGCTGTATGTGATGACGCCCGAGTTCGGTGCCGCGTCCCAGCTCGAGAAGATCGACATGCTGGATTACGCGGATGTCGTGGCCATCAACAAGTTCGAGCGGCGCGGGGCCGAAGACGCGCTGCGGGACGTGTCACGGCAGTTGGTGCGCAATCGCGAGGACTTCCATGCCATGCCGGAGGACATGCCGGTGTTCGGCACCAGCGCGGCCACTTTCAATGACGACGGGGTGACGGCGCTCTACCAGCATCTGAGCGGATTGCTCGGCGAGCAGGGGCTGCCGTTGCAGGAGGGCGTCCTGCCGCGGGTGAGCACTCGCGCCTCGACCCGCTTCGCGCAGATCATTCCGCCCGCTAGGGTGCGCTATCTGGCCGAAATAGCGGAGACCGTGCAGGATTACCACGCGCAGACAGCGCGGCAGATCGAGGCCGCCCAACGGGTGCAGCGCCTGGAACTGATCGTCGCGGAACTGCCCGATGACGAGCCGGTCGGGACGCTGCTCGAGCGGGCGAGGAAGGCGCTGTCACCGGAGAATGCCGCGCTGCTGGCGGAGTGGCCCGCGATCGCGGAGTCGTATCGGGGGCAAGAGCAGGTGGTGCGGGTCCGTGATCGGGAGCTGCGGACCGCATTGCGGCGGGAGACGTTGTCCGGCAGTTCGATTCCACGGGTGGCGCTCCCCCGATTCACCGATCACGGTGAGCTGCTGCGGTTCCTGCGGTCGGAGAATCTGCCTGGTCGGTTCCCATTCACCGCCGGGGTGTTTCCGTTCAAGCGGGACAATGAGGATCCGGCACGCATGTTCGCCGGTGAGGGTGATGCGTTCCGGACCAACCGCCGGTTCAAGGTGCTGTCCGAACATGCTGAGGCCAAACGGCTTTCGACGGCCTTCGACTCGGTGACGCTCTACGGGCACGACCCGGCGGAGCGGCCCGACATCTACGGCAAGGTGGGGACCTCCGGGGTTTCCATTGCCACGCTGGACGATATGAAGGCGCTCTACGACGGGTTCGATCTGGACGCGCCGAGCACCTCGGTGTCGATGACCATCAACGGTCCCGCTCCGACCATTCTCGCCTACTACCTCAATGCCGCCATTGATCAAGCGACGGTGGAGTTTTCGGCCGAGCAAGGTCGCGAGCCGACCCCGGAGGAGGCGGCGGAGCTGCGCGCCCGCACCCTCGCCACCGTGCAGGCCGACATTCTCAAGGAGGACCAAGGGCAGAACACCTGCATCTTTTCCACCGAGTTCAGCCTGCGCATGATGGCCGACATCCAGGAATGGTTCGTGCGCAACAGCGTTCGCAACTTCTACTCGGTATCCATCTCCGGCTATCACATCGCCGAGGCCGGGGCGAACCCGATCAGCCAGCTGGCATTCACGCTGGCCAACGGCTTCACCTACGTGGAGGCGTATCTGGCGCGCGGGATGCACATCGACGACTTCGCGCCCAACCTGTCGTTCTTCTTCTCCAATGGCATGGATGCCGAATATTCGGTGATCGGCCGCGTGGCCCGGCGTATCTGGGCAATCGCCATGCGCGACAAGTACGGTGCCAATGATCGGTCGCAGAAGCTCAAATACCACATTCAGACCTCCGGGCGCTCGCTGCACGCACAGGAGATGAGCTTCAACGACATTCGCACCACGCTGCAAGCCCTCATCGCGGTCTACGACAACTGCAACAGCCTGCACACCAATGCCTACGACGAGGCGGTCACCACGCCCACCGAGGAATCGGTGCGCCGCGCCCTGGCCATCCAGCTCATCATCAACCGCGAGTGGGGTTTGGCGATGAACGAGAATCCCTTGCAGGGCAGCTTCATCATCGACGAGCTCACCGACCTGGTGGAGGAGGCGGTGCTGCGCGAATTCGAGCGGATCAGCGAGCGCGGCGGCGTGCTGGGCGCGATGGAAACCGGCTACCAACGCGGCCGCATCCAGGACGAGTCCATGCTCTACGAACGCCGCAAGCACGAGGGCTCACTGCCGATCATCGGCGTCAACACCTTCCGCAACCCGCACGAGGAAGAACACCGCGTCCTGGAACTGGCCCGCGGCACCGAATCCGAAAAACAGTCCCAGCTGCAACGCGTCCGCGAATTCACCGACCGCCACCGCACCGAATCCCCCGCCGCCCTGGCCCGCCTGGCCGCAGCCGCCGCCAGCGACGACAACGTCTTCGAGGTCCTCATGGACGCCGCCCGAGTCTGCACCCTCCAACAGATCACCGACACCTTCTTCACCGTCGGCGGCCAGTACCGACGGAACGTCTGAGCAACCGACATGGATGCAGGTATGGGCGGCGGAAGTTCGATATTCTCAGCCCGCAGCATGGCTACTCGCCGCTATCTGGCGACATCGACACACGGTCGGTCCGTATGACGCCGCATATCCGGCCCTGGCTCTCAGCTACGATGCGCCACTGGTGACCCTTGATCTCCGGTTGGCAAAGGCTGCTGAAGCGCTCGGCGCCCGCGTCATCGTTCCCTCGACCTGACCGGGTGTCCACCATCGTGCTCAACCATCTCGGCACGCCCGCAGGGATTTTCGGGCCGGTCCGGCGCGGGACGGGACGGAATCCGGGGCGGCGGCGCGAGCTGTTCGTGCGGTGGCGCGACGATCTCGCCGCGCTGGCCGCGCACGCCACTGTGGTGTCGAAGGTGAGCGGGCTGATGATGCCGATCCTCGGGCATCCGGTGCCGAAGCGCGGCGAGCCGACACCGGTTCCGATACTGCTGGAACGGATTTCGCCGATGCGGGCGCACTCGCTCGACGTGTTCGGGGCGGATCGGCTGATCTGGGGCGCGAATTTCCCGGTGGACAAGCCGATTACGAGCATTCCGAACACGGTCGAGGCGGTGGCCACCGCGCTGGCAGGGCACGGGGCCGATGACAAGGCCGTCGAGCGTACTTTCCGCAGCAATTCCGAACGGGTGTACGGGATCGACGATCTCTGATTCCCGGCTCCCGGGATTCGCATTCATCCGGGCGCGCGGATTTGCCTTTGCCGGAGGGTCGCTGTGGCTATCGTGATGCGCCATGGAGCGGATCCTGCGGATCGGAATGGGTTTCTGGGAGTCCCGGACCTTGCTCAGCGCCGTCGAACTCGGAGTGTTCACGGTGCTCGGGCATCGGCAATTGACCGCCGAGCAACTACGACGCGAAATCGGCCTGCACCCGCGCGCGGCCCGCGACTTCTTCGACGCCCTGGTCGCCATGGACATGCTGCGGCGCACCGACGACCGCTACGCGAACACCGCCGACACCGCCACCTACCTGGACAGCACCGGCAGCGAGTACATCGGCGGCTTCCTGGAAATGGCCGCCGCCCGGCTGTACCCGTTCTGGGGCGGACTCACCGAGGGCCTGCGCACCGGACTCCCGCAGAACGAGGCCGGGGACGGCGGCGACTTCTTCACCGCCCTCTACCGGGACCCGCAGCGCCTCTACGACTTTCAGCGCGCCATGACCGGCCTGTCGCTACCCAGCGCGCACGCCATCGCCGAGGTCTTCCCCTGGCACCGCTGGAAGACGGTGGCCGATATCGGCACCGCCCAGGGCGCGCTGCTGCGCACCGTCCTGGAAACCAACCCGCACCTGCACGGCACCGGCTTCGACCTGCCCGCCGTCGAACCGATCTTCACCGAATACAGTGCCCCCGTGGAGGACCGCAGCACCTTCCACCCCGGCGACTTCTTCACCGACCCCCTCCCGGAGGCCGACGTCCTGGTTTTGGGCCACATCCTCCACGACTGGGACCTCCCCACCAAGCTCATGCTCCTGCGAAAAGCGCACGACGCCCTCCCCGACGGCGGCGCCATCCTCATCTACGAATCCCTCATAGACGACGACCGCCGCACCAACCTGGGCGGCCTCCTGATGAGTCTCAACATGCTCATAGAAACCCCCGGTGGCTTCGACTACACCGCCGCCGACCTCCGAACCTGGCTCACCGACACCGGCTTCCACGACCCGGTAACCGAGCACCTGATCGGCCCCGAATCCATGGTCTGGGCCCTGAAATAACCCGAATCAGCCGGGGAATGCCAGGTACCGGGCACCGAGTAGGTCGGCGGTGTGGCTGACGTGGTCGATGATTCGGGGGGCGTCGGCGGTGACGGCGCCGGTGCGCCAGGCGGTCAGGAGTTCGATGAAGCCGCCCACGCCCATCAGGACGGCCATCCGGAGGTCGGATTCGTCGACGCCGGGGCGCAGGTAGGGGCGGGCGGTGGCGATGAGGAGATCGGTTGATTCGGTGAGGAGTTCGGTGCGGCGCTGCTCCAGGATGCGGCTACCGGCGTGGTCGCCGAACAGGATGCGAGCCGGGCCGTCGGTTTGCAGGGCGACCGCGCGAGCGATGGCCAGGTGCAGAATTCCCAGGGCCGGGTGCTCGAGATTCTCGGCGACCACCCCCGAAAGTTCGGCCAGGACTTGGAAACCGACCCGGTCCCAGACCGCGCCGAGCAACTCGTCGCGATCGGCGAAGTGCTCGTAGAAGTAGCGGTCGTTGAGGCCCGCGCGGGTGCAGACGCCGCGCATGGTGACCGCGGCCCAGCCGTGCTCGAGCCAGATGTCCAGGGCCGCCGCGAGCAGGCGTTCACGGCGTTCGGCGCGGCGTTCCGCCTGGGTGCGGCCGCCCCAGGTGCCGCTGCGCCGGGACGGCTCCGCCGGGGCCTGCACGGTCGACTCCACCCCTGCGGGCGCAGTGGATTTCGCCGGTGTGGGAACGTTCACCGCCTCCTGTGCGCGCACGCTCATAGTTGACAAAATAGCGCACCGGGAGCCTAATTGGTGGCAGGTGCGGCCAGTGGTGGCATACGCCACCAGTTGACTGCCCGGATGGCACGGCCCCGGGAGTTTCCATGCGACTCAATCCTTTCGGCGGATCCCGCCGCACACAGCAGGCGGACGCGGTGGTGACCGGCGCGGGCAGCGGGATCGGGCGGGGGTTCGCGCTCGAGATAGGCAAGCGGGGTGGACGGGTCGTCTGCTCCGACATCGATGCCGAGCGCGCCCGCGAGACCGTCGAAATGGTCAGCGACGCAGGGGGAAAGGCATTCGACGCGGTGTGCGACGTGTCCAGCCTGGAGCAGGTGACGACGCTGGCGAACACCGCCGAGGAGTGGTTCGGCAAGAGCCCGGACCTGGTCGTCAACAATGCGGGCATCGGGCGTGGCGGCACCCTCATCGGCGAAACCCCGCCCGCCGAATGGCATCAGGTGCTCGACATCAATCTGTGGGGCGTCATCCACGGCTGCCACGTCTTCACGCCCCGGCTGCGCGGGGCCGGGCACGGGTCGATCGTGAACGTCGCCTCCGCTGCGGCGTTCGGCTCCGCGCCGCGCATGGCCGCCTACAACGTGAGCAAGGCGGGCGTGCTGGCGCTGTCGGAGACCCTCGCCGCCGAGCTGTCCGGCACCGGCGTCACCGTCACCGTGCTGTGCCCGACCGGCGTGAGAACCAACATCCTGGAAGGCGTTTCGATCGGCGACGAGAACCTCCAGCGCTGGGGCGACCGCCTGCTGCGCTGGACCGGACGCCCGCCCGCCGCCATCGCCCGCACCACCCTCGACGCCGTGGACCGCGGCCAGCTCTACGTGGTCCCGCAGATCGAGGCCAAGGCCATCTGGCAGTCCAAGCGACTGCTGCCCGACACCTACACCCGCGCCGCCGGACTGCTGGAGCGGCTGGTGCGGTAGCCACACCCGAGGAGTTGAACAATGGCGTTCACGTATTCCGACATGCTCACCGTCATCCAGGATCGGCAGTGGGCGCTGGCCGACATCGACTGGGACGCACCGGGAGCCGAGCTCATCACCGATGAGCAACGCCCCGCGCTGGCGAAATTCATGGCCGATCTGGTGTGGATCGAACACGTGGGCGCGCGCGGCTTCGCAGCGCTCACGCTCCGCGCGCCGGACGGGCCGCTCAAGGAGATCTACCGGTACTTCCACGCCGAGGAGCAGAAGCACGCCAATGCGGAACTGGCCTTGATGCGACGCTGGGGCATGCTCGACGGGGACGCAATGCCCCTGCCCAACAAGAACATTCGGCTGGCCATCCAGTGGCTGGACAAGTACGGGGACAATCTGACCCTGCCGGTGCTCGGTACCGTCATCCCCTCGCTGGAGTGCGCACTGGACGGTGCGCTGGTCAAATTCCTCCTGGACGAAGTCCGAGACCCGCTGTGCCACGAGGTGTTCCGGCACATCAACAGCGACGAATCGCGGCATCTGGCCGTTGGCTTCCAGGTACTCGAGCAACTCGGCGCGGGGCCCATGCGGCGGCTGGCGATCGAATCGGCGGGCTACGCACTGCGGCCCACAATCCTGATGGGCGCGCTGCTGTACACGCCACTGCTGTCGCGCATGTCCACCAACATCATGGCGATGGGGCTGGACGAGGAGAAGCTCTGGAATGCCGTGCGCCGCTACGAGAAAGCCGGTGAACGCAGCCCGGACATCAAGCGCGTACCGCTCTACCACGTGGTCCGGCTGCACGGCAGGGCCACCATCAATCGCTTGCAGCCGATCCAGGGCATCAACGACACCCTGAACAAGGCCATCGACCGCTTCCCGGTCCGCGTCCTACGCCGCACCCCGTCCTGGTCCAAGGCCCTGACCTACGAGCCGGTGGCGAAATGACCGCCCCACTCCGCCGCGAGTCCGGCCGGAACCGCGAAACCTACACCGGCCCCACCGTGCACTGCACCCACTGGCGTGACCAGCACGAACTCGACCGCCTGCACGTTGCGGTCATCGGCGGCGGCACCGCGTTGGCCCGAGTGGTCCCGCCGGTCGTCGACCAGGCCCGCCGGGTGACCGTATTCCAGCACGACCCCATCTGGATCCTGCCCACCCCGCCGCTCCCAGGATTGCCACTCCTGCTGCGCCGGTTGCCCTCCGACCTACTGGGGTCGCTGCCCGGGTCGTCGGCGCCGCCCTTCCCCGGAGACCACCCCGGCCCGTCGCGTCCGGATATCGGACTCGTGCTGCGCGGGGTTCCCGGGGCAGGGCTGGTTCGGTGGTGTGCGCGGCAGGCGCTACGGCGGTCGGCGGCGGCGAATCTGCGGGCGCAGGTGGGGGATTCGTGGGAGCGCAGGCAGCTCACGCCCGATCACTCGGCCGAGGTGCGGGTGCACAGCCGGTACTACCGGTCGCTGCGGCAGCCCAATTGCACGCTCATCAGCTGGCCCGTCGCCCGGCTCGCTCCACTCGGGGTTCGCACCGTGGACGGGGTCGAGCATCGGGTGGACTGCATCATCTACGCGGAGGACGCATCGTGACAAATACCGTCGTGAACCACGAAATCGTCATTGTGGGCGCGGGATTCTCGGGCATCGGGACCGCGATCGCGCTGCGCAAGGCCGGATTCGACGATTTCATCATGATCGACGAGGCGGACGGGGTGGGTGGGACCCGGCATTGGAACACCTATCCCGGTATCGCGGTGGATATTCCGTCGTTCAGCTATCAGTACTCGTTCGAGCAGCAGCGGTCCTGGTCACGGGTGTACGCACCGGGGCGGGAGTTGAAGGCGTATGCCGAGCGGTGCGTGCAGAAGTACGGGCTGCGGCCGCGAATCCGGTTCGGCACCACCATTACCCGCGCCGATTTCGACGACGCCCTGCATCGGTGGCGGGTGCGCACCGCGGACGGCGACGAGCTCACCTGCCGGTATCTGATCGGCGCGACCGGCGTGCTGACCCGGCCGAAGCTGCCGGAGATTCCCGGCGCGGAACGGTTCCGGGGGCTCACCATGCACACCGCGCGCTGGGATCACGGGATCGATCTGCGCGGCAAGCGGGTCGGCATCATCGGCACCGGGGCCTCGGCCATCCAGATCATTCCCTCGATCGCCCCGGACGTGGCGAAACTTGTCGTCTTCCAGCGCACTCCGATCTGGTGCCTGCCCCGGCCGGACGCGCCCATGCCGCCCGCGGTGCGCGCGCTCATGCGGCTGCCGGGCGGGCAGTTCCTCACCCGGTGGCTGAGCCAGGCGTTCGTGGAGCTCACCTTCCCGTTCTCGGCCCACTATTACAAGGTGGTGCCGATGGCGAAGCTGGGTGAGCGCACGGGACTGGCACACCTGCGCGACCAGGTGAAGGACCCCGTCACCCGCGAAAAGCTCACGCCCGCATACGCGCTGGGCTGCAAGCGCACGTCGTTCTCCAACGACTATCTGAAGACCTTCAACCGCGAGAACGTCACCCTGGAAACCGATCCCATCACCGAGATCACCGCCAGCGGCCTGCGCACCACCGGCCGCCACCACCAGGTCGACGTGCTCATCATGGCCACCGGCTTCAAGGTCATGGAATCCGGCAATATGCCCACCTTCGACCTGCACGGCAGCGGCGGCATCCGCCTCGAGGACTGGTGGGACACCCACCGCCTGCAAGCCTACGAGGGCGTCAGCGTGCCCGGCTTCCCCAACTTCTTCACCATCATCGGCCCCTACGGCTACAACGGCGCGTCCTACTTCACCCTCATCGAAATGCAGACCACCCACATCCTGCGCCTGCTCCGCAATGCCCGCCGCCGCGCCGCCACCCGCATCGAGGTAACCCCCGAAGCGAATGACCGCTACTTCCACGAAATGCTGTCCCGCCGCGGCACCCAGGTCTTCTGGCAGGACAGCTGCGCGCTGGCCAACTCGTACTACTTCGACAAGAACGGCGACGTCCCGCTGCGCGCCATGAGTACCCCCGAAGCCGCATGGCGCGCAGCCCATTTCGATCTGAACGACTACACCTTCGCCGCCCCGGCCGAGGCGGCGACGACGGTCGGAACCGGTGATGCGGTCAGCTCCGTCGGGTAGAGGCGCTGCGCGAATTTGCCGTCCTGATCGTCGATATCGAGACCGCCGGGCACGGCGAGGCCGTCGCGCATGATGATTCCCGGCAGCTGGTAGCACATGATCGACTGGGTGTCGGACGGGGTCGTGATGAGTTCGACGTCTTCCAGCGGGGTCAGCACCTGGGCGCGGGTGACCTCCGGGGGCCATCCGATCACCTCCTGGAAGTACCTGATGGCCTTGTCCGAGTCGATGCGCGCGACGATCTCACGACGCATGTGCTCGTGCGGGAATCCCAGGGTGTGGCCGGTTTCGTGGCGGACGACGCGCTTGTACTCGCTCTCCGGGGTCTGCATGGAGAAGGACTCCAGGTTCATGGTCGGCTGGTCGGCATCGATCGACATGATGTCGGTGCCCACGTAGGACCAATAGCCGTCATTGGGGACCCGCGCGATGCGGACTTCGGCGTCGTGGCCGTGGCTTTCGGAGAACTGGATGTTCGCGCCCGGCGACCAGGCGTTCATATGGCTGAGGATGCGGTTCTTCAGCGCGGTGTCCTTGGTGTCGAGGAACCGGACCCCGAGATGGACGCCGCCGCTGTGCCAGTACTTCGTAACCATCGCGGCGATGAACGCCTTGTCGACCTTTCCCGGTGCGACCAGCCCGGCCACGGGGCGCACATAGGGCCGGTTGGCGGGGTTTATCTCCACCGCGGTGGCCGCGGCCCCGAACAGGCTGCCCTCCGGGAGGCTCTTCGGTGTGCAGACGGTGATGGCGTGGTTGGTGTTCATTGTGTTTCCTTTCAGGCAGTCAAGGTGACTTCGGTCCAGAGATCGCCGTGCACGGCGACGCTGCCGGGTACGGCACGGGGCGGCTCGTCGGCCCTGATCACGGTGTGGTGATGGTTGCGGAGCGCGTTGAGCAGCGATTGCTTCGGAATCGTGCGCGCCCATCGCTCGACGAGACCGAACGGAACCATGGCGTATCCCTTTGTCTTCCAGTCCGTTTCGACGAACTCCCGCGGCGTGGCATTGTGCGAGCCGTGATGTCCGACCTTGTAGAAGGCCAGGTCGGACAGAAGCGCGGCATTGTGGGCGTCGGCCAGCACGTGATCCCATGCGCCCTGTTGCGCGTCACCGGGGAACAGCAGGCGCGTTCCGGAGATATCGAGGACGAAGAAGACGCTGGTGTTGTTGACCGCGTTCTCCAGAATCGCGGCGGCGCGCAGCAGCCGGTCCTCGTGGTCGAGCAGTTCTTCCAGTTTCAGCTGATCCTTGGCCTGGGTCAGCTCGAGCGGCAGGCCATCCTGGGCGAAGTAGCGCGGGTTGAACAGATTCGCCGGCTTGTCACAGGTTTCGGCGGATTCGGGGGACGCCACCGCGCGCACGACCGGCCAGGTCTGCTTCGCGGGCGGATTCATGCGCGCCAGGAATCGCTCATCGCGCGGAGGTCCGAGGATGTGCGCGACCAGACCAACCCGCTCCACCTCGATCGTGTTGTCGGCCTTGTCTTTTCCGGGCAGGTACCGGACCCGGTGGGCCGAGGCGAAGCCCTTCTTGTTGCGCCCCAGCAGCCGATCGGTCGCTGCCGCATTGCCCTGGGAGTTCACGGCGAAATCGAGGGCCTGTTCGACGCTCGCCGACAGACCGTTGCCGAGTTTGCCGATGAGCGCGGCCAGCCCGTCGGCCGCATCGGCCTGCCCGCCGCGAATCCGCCGGGCGTCCGCGTCGTCGGGGTCTTCGACGAACGGCACCCACACCTCGTCCACCGCCACGCCTGCCCATTCGTCGCAGGCGAAGCCCGAGATGTGGTCCGCGTGATGATGGGTGGCGACGATGACATCGAGATGCGGGTGGTGATCGGCCGCTGCCGCGGTGAGGTCGGCGATGATGGCCTGCACGGATTCCCGGATCGGGCGTACCCGGCCCTGACTGTGCACGCCGCAGTCGACCAGCATCCGCCAGGTCTGGTCCGCGTGGCGAACCGTCACGGTGAAGGCGTCGCCGAATCCGACGTTGTACATTCGGACGGCAATCGTTGTGGGGGTTGACATTTCGCACCTACTGTCCGGCCGCGGCGTGGATCCGGGCGAAGTCGAGGCGGTGGATCGCGTGCTCGGCGGTCCAGGGACTCAGCGAGTCCTCGGCTTCCACCCTCGCGAACCAGCACCGCATCCTTTCGAGCCGGGCGATCCCGGCTGCATGGAAGTCGCTTGCCTGCGCGCCCATCGCCGGACTGCCGGCGGCCATCGCCGAACTGCTGAACGGCAGGGGTTTGGTGATCACGTAGTCCACCCGCCCGTCGGCACGGACGACCAGGGCGGTACCGGCGTAGATCCGCGGCGGGTCGGTCCGAGTGGAGTCCTCGAGATCCTCGCGTCGCTGCAGCAACTGAATGGCCAACTCAGGGCGGGGCAATCGATCTCCGGCGCGCCGGTACGAGACGTGGATGCCTTCGCAATCGATGGCGAAGTTCGGGTCGAGACCGAGTTGCAGCGCATTGGCTTTGGCCCAGACCTTGATTTGTTTCGCCAGTTCGTGGAAGGCCTGATGCGTGGACGCGCTGTCGCCGGACTCCGCGGGTTCGTTCAGGTTGGGCATGGGCGGCGTGCGCAGTTCGCCGGCATGGCCGATCGGATCGAGATCCCGGGAGGCGGACAGAATCGCTCTGGACAGGTCCACGCTGCCGGTGAGTTGCAGACCCGAATCCGGTTGCACCCAGACCAGGGCGTCATCGGTCAACGAGGTGACGTTCTTGGGCCAGATACCGCGCCGCCGGAACGCTTCGACGAGCATGCTGCGCAGGTGCTGCCGATCCTCCGGATACAGGCGGCGATCCGCGGTGACGGTGGCGCGCACGACATCTCCGAAGGTGACATCGACGACCGGCAGGTAGTCGAAACCGCGCACCACCATCCCGAGCAGCCGGTCCGCGAGTCGCACCGCCTCATCGGTGATCCGCGAGACGAGATCCGGGTGCAGCCGTCCCGCGGGCGGTATCCCGGTGCCGCCGGTGGCGATCCGCGCAACAGATCCGCGATCGCGTTCTGATACGCCTCCAGATAGGCGTCGAACACCGCGGCGACGAAATACGCACCGCGTTCGTGCGGCTCGGTGGCCGCGGCGAAACTGCCGGATGTCGAATTCCGGTCCAGGATCGCCGACCGCAGGGCCGCGCCGCGGCCGGTGGACTCGCCGAACTCCCGCGCCAATTCCAGTAGCCCGGTACTGTTCGCGAGCCCGGCGGAGGTTTTCGCGATGGCATCGAGCACCACATCGCGATAGGCGAAATGCTGGAACAACGCGACCAGATCGGCGATCGCCTCATGGCAGGCGAAGACATCCTGATTGGTGGACAGCCGGTACTGCCGCCGGATCCGATGCACGATGGCGTGGGTCACCTCGTGCGCGATGATGTCGTTCGACAGGCAGGTGAAAATCACCTGTCCGGGCAGATTCGCACCCGGATTGTCGGCGTCTGCCTGGTAATAGCCGAACAGCACCGCGCCGCGCTGTGGATCGAAATAGGCGTTCTGCCCCTCGAACGCGTGCGGCACCAATCGCAACTTCTGCTCGCCCCGCCACCGGAAGCGACGGCCCATGAACCGCTCGAACCGTTCGATGACACTCATAGCGACCGCGTAGACCACCTGCTGGTGCGCCCGGGGATCACTCTCGGTGGGCCGAATTCCATCCTGCGCCAACAGAAACGCCGCATCGAGATCGACCGGCAGGTACCACCGGTTGCGGCTCACATCGAAATCCACCACCTGGACGAGTTCACCGTCGGGCCCCTGGCGCAGCTCGGCTTCGAAGGGAATGTCGAGGGTGAGAAACTGCCCGGTCAACCGCGTCGACATAGGGTCGAATGCGAAGGTGCGCAACCTGCGCCGCGCCGGTCGGCAGATTTCGGCGGCTAGAGATGCGGTTTGGTCCATTGCTCGTCCTCCCATCGGGCATCCGCCGGGATTCGCCTGCGATAGCGCGAATCGGTTTCGCAGCGCGCCCGCACGCTCGCGTGGACGCGGGCACCGGGCGGAACGGTGCGGTGGCGATAGGTCAGCAGGGCCCAGATCCAGCCCATGTCGTGCACGCGGCCGCTCGCGTCCGCCGTGGCGAGCGCGCAGTTCTTGCGGTAGGCGTCCGCGCGCAACAGCACGCCGGCGTCGAGGGCGCCGTCGGCCATCCATTTGAGCGCGATCCTGGCCAGTTTCGGATCGTCCACGAAGGTGCCACCGACGTCGGAATGCACACCGGCGAACCAGGTTTCGGTGAGAACGGTCCGCTCGGACCTGGGCAGTACCAGATACTCCCGATACGGACGCCGCTTCTCGTCGATGGATACGGCGTGAAAAGCCTTCGCCACGTTGGGAACCTGCCGGGTGAACGGCCAGTGCAGCGCCCACCGGAGCAATCCGGCCGCCTTCACGGTGTCCCAAACCCCGAGGAATTCCACCGGAATCGAGAAACGACCGTCGGCGGATTTCGAACAGAAGGCATTGGTGTACTGGTGGAGCTCGTCCCAGTCCGTCGTCTTCCTGGTATAGGCGCTGACAATGTACTGGACCAGGTTCTCGCTGCCCGGACGCAACAGCCCCGGCTCGTGCAGCAGCCCCGCCAGGGCGCGCGCGGTATAGGCGCCACGGCTGAACCCGAAGATGAATACCCGATCCCCCGGCCGCCAATGCTCGATCAGATACGTATAGGCCTCGGCGAGATTGGTGCGCAGGCCGTTGCCGAAGGCCAGACCGAGGATCCGCGAGAACCACCGCGCGATGGGAGTCCACGCTCCCCGGGCGCTGAAAGTGCCGACGCCCGGATCGTAGTAGGCGATCTGCCGGGCCGGATCGCTCAAATCCAGCATCTCGAAGACACAGACCACATTCGTATTGCCGTTGGCGCGGACCTGATTACCCGTCCCGTCGAGGCAGATGACGATGTTCTTACCGGTTGCCGGCGTTGACACTCCTCGAGTGTGAAACCGCCGGAACAACAAGTATCGAGTAACGAGGTACTCGAATTCTCGGCCGATTCGGCCGCTATACGCAGGTTATATAGCAAATATGCATCGGCGGATACGGAGTGGTCCGCGGTGCTACTCGCTAGGTGTCGAGGGACCGGTAGACAGCGCGGAGCCGACGCAGGCCCGCGGCCACCGACTGTTCGTCTTCGGCGGACATGCGCAGGGCCTGGCGGAGCAGAATCGCGTCGAGGTCGTCCGGGGCCGGATGGAAATCGGGTTTGGGGAGTTTGGGAAGGGTCAGGTCATTGCCGTAGAGGTCGGCGGAATCCGTCGGCGGGCCCCCGCGCTGGACGCCGCCGATCAGGTCGTCGATCTCGACGCCGCGCAGGGTCAGCAGTTCGACGGGGCGGTCGTCGAGGCGCTCGGCTATCACGTAGCAGATGGCGGCCACATGTTTGCAGGGCCAGCCGGAATCCGGACAGCTGCAGGAGAAGCCGAGCTCTGAGACCGTGGTGGGGAGCAGCAGCGGGCCCAGGGTCCGGGGCAGGGTGCCCGCGGCGATCTCGCCGAGCGACCCGGGCGTGGCGCGCACCAGGTCCACGAGTTCGGCGAGGCGATCGTCGCGCAGCTGCCGCATGGTGAGCACCGAGACGAACGGGCGCGGCTGGCTGCCCTGGACCTCCGCGCTCACCATGCCGGGTTCGAGGCGGTAGCTCACCACCTGGCCGGTGCGGGCGTAGGAACGACCGCGGGCCAGGCGACCGGCATCGGCGACGTGCTCGACGGCCTCCAGAAACGAACGGCCCCACCAGGTCTTGGCGAAGGCGGTGCCGCGCCGGCTGCGCGGCTGCACCCCGCCGCGCACCGGGCGGCGCTCGCCGAACTCGCCGAAATCGATGTAGGTGTTCATTCGCCGACCGCCTCCGCGCCGAGCGCGAACAGCTCGCGCAGTTCCGCGTCGCCGAGCTCGGTGATCCAGTTCTCGCCGGTGCCGACGGTCAGATCCGCGAGCTGACTCTTGCCCTTCAGCATGTCGTCCACGCGCTCCTCGATGGTGTCGACGCAGACCAGCTTGCGGACCTGCACGTCGCGCCGCTGCCCGATCCGGAAGGCGCGGTCGGTGGCCTGGTTCTCGACCGCCGGATTCCACCAGCGGTCCAGGTGCACAACGTGATTGGCGGCGGTGAGATTGAGGCCGGTGCCACCGGCCTTGAGCGAGAGCAGCATAACCGGCGGGCCGTCGTCCTGCTGGAAGCCGGTGACCATGGCATCGCGGCGCGCCTTGCCGACACCGCCGTGCAGGAACGGCACCTCGGTGCCGAAGCGCTCGGTCAGGAAGGGGGTCAGCAGGTTTCCGAACTCGGCGAACTGGGTGAACAGCAGGGCGCGTTCGCCGTCGGCGATGACCGACTCCAGAATGTCCTCCACCAGTGCGAGCTTGCCGGAGCGGTGGTGGCCGCGGCGCAGCACCGTGGAGCCGTCATTGAGGAAGTGCGCGGGGTGATTGCACACCTGCTTGAGGCGGGTCAGCGCGGCCAGCACCGCGCCCTTGCGTTCCATGCCCTTGGCGGCCTTCAGTTTGGCCGACATATCGTCCAGCACAGCCTGATACAGCGCCGCCTGCTCCACGGTGAGATTGGCGCGAATGGTCATCTCGATCTTCTCCGGAAGGTCGGAGATGACGGCGGGATCGGTCTTCACCCGGCGCAGCACGAACGGCGAAGTGATGGCCCGCAGGCGGGTGACGGCGTTCTCGTCGTGCTCACGCTCGATCGGCACCGCGAAGCGCGAGTGGAACTCCGAGGCCTTCCCGAGCAGCTTGGGATTGGCGAAGTCGAGAATCGAACGCAGCTCCTCCAGCCGGTTCTCCACCGGGGTTCCGGTGAGCGCCAGGCGATGTCGCGCCGGGACCAGCCGGGCCGCCCGCGCCTGCCGGGTGCCCGCGTTCTTGATGTGCTGCGCCTCGTCGAGGGCCACCCGCCGCCAGTCCTGCCGCTTCAGCTCCTCGACATCGCGGGCCAGCAGCGCGTAGGTGGTGATGACGAGATCCGAATCGGCCACCGCCGCATCGAATCCCGGTCCGGAACGCCGTCCGGCCCCGTGGTGCACCAGCACCCGCAGATCCGGCGCGAACCGCTCGGCCTCCCGCTGCCAGTTGCCGACCACCGACATCGGGCACACCAGCAGGGTCGGACCGACCGGATCAGCTGTGGCGGCGGCGGTTTCACGCTCGTGCACCAGCAGGGCCAGCACCTGCACCGTCTTGCCCAGGCCCATATCGTCGGCGAGGATCGCGCCGCAGCCGAGCCGGCTCATGGTCGCCAGCCAGCTCAGCCCGCGCCGCTGATACGGACGCAGTTCGGCCTTCAACCCGACCGGATCGGGGACGGGTTCGGTGTGGCGCTCCCCGTCGAAAAGCTCTGCGGCCCAACCGGTAGCGCTGACCTCCTCCAGCGGCACCCCGATCACCGGGTGCGCGGACAGTTCGGCGAACAGCCCGCCGATCGTGGTCTCGGTCTCGTCGGTCCGGCCCGACACGTAGTCGGCGGCCGCCGCCAGCATCCGGTGATCGGCCTGCACCCATTCCCCGCGCAGCCGCACCAGATCCGATTTCGAGTCCACCAGCCGCGCCATCTCGGCGGGGGTGAGCACGGTGTCGCCGAGCGCCAGCTCCCACCGGAACGACACCAAACCCTTGAGCCCCATCGCGGTTTCGGTCGCGGCCGGGCTCTGCACCCGCAGCTTCATGGCCGGGGCGGCAACCCGCCAGGCTCGCGGCAGCATCAGCCGCACCCCGGCCTCCCGCAGCACGCTCGCCCCGTGCGCGACCAGATCCATCACCACCTCGGTGGGCAGGAACAGATCCATGCTGCGCGCGTCACCGGGCAGGTCCCGCAGCCGCGGATACGCCTGCTTGGCCGCCGCCAGCTTCTCCCCCGCGATCCGCATCAGGTGCGGATCCCCCGGCAGCAGAACCGGTTGCGGCGCTTCGCCTTCGGTGCGCAGACAGACCTCGAGCCGCCACAGCTCGCCCGCCTCGTCGCCGTCGGGTTCCAGCAGCCGCAGCACCAGTTCCGGCTCGTCCGCGGTCAGGCTGGTGCGCCAATCCTCGAGCACCGAGGCCACCCGGTGCGACCCGGTCTCCAGCGGCACGGCGCCGAGCAGGGCCGTCAGCAACGGATGCGACACCGGCTCACCCTCCGCGGACTCCGGCATGTCATCCACGGGTATGCGCATCCGGACGATGGGATCGGCGATCTCCGCGATCAGATTCGCCAGCAGTTCGGTGGGCCGCCCGGCCACCTGCAGCGCGGCGGGCATGACCACCGCCAGCTCGGCCAGCCAGGCCCGCTGCCGCTGCCCGCCGAGCAGTCGCCACCGCGCCCACCACTCGCCGTCGTCGCGCCGCAGCTCCGGCACGATCCGCCCCGCCAGCACCCACCGCTCGACCCCGCGCGCCACATGCCCCAGGAACCGCAGATCCCCGGCGGCACCTCGGGTCGGCAGCTCCTGCAGCAACACCCGGGCGGCCGTGTCCGGCGCCAGTGCGTGCGCGGGCACCCGCGTCTTCTCGGGCCCGTACGCCCCGGCCACCATGACCTCGGCCCGGTGCCGCCACTTGGCCGCCTGCACGATCGACCCCAGCGGATCCGGCAGGCTCAGCGCATCGATGGCCGCGACGGCATCGCCCGGGTCGTGCCAGAGCACCAACCCGGACCCCGGCGACCACAGTCCGTGCAGCATCCGACCATCCAACCAGCCCGGTCCGACAACCCGGGGCTACCCCGGTACCCGCCGATCGGTACTCGAGAGTCAGGTGCCCCTTTATTTCTGTCCGGATACGGAACATACTGGATAAATCCGCAGTTCACCGCACAGGTCGGTGGCGGCTGTGTCCAGCGCACAACGTTGTCGTGCCCGGATCGCGGCCGAGTTCACCACCTAGAGGCCAGGCGGGGCGCACCCGACAATCCACCGCGACTCAATCCGGAGCCGTGGACCTTTCGAGACCGTAGGGAGGCCGTGAAGATGACGATTCTGCTCCAAGTGCTCGAGCAGAGCTTCACGCCCACAACTCCGTGGGAACGGCGGAAATTCACCTTCGTGGACACGACCAAGATCGTGGGGATGCGCCTAGACGGGCAATCCGGGGTGTGGCTGGATCTTTCCAGGCCGGGCGAGTCACAGCGCCTCGCCCGCACCTCCGACCCGCGTGATTCCATCACTTTTCTGCTGACGGTTTTCGCCAAGATCGCCGAATGCGAGGAGCGCGGCGGCTCCTGGCTCATCGGGCACGACGGGGCGCACGTGGATTCCATTGCCGCAACGCGCTTCCCACCGCAACTCTCGGAGACCGCCGCCGACGACCTGCTCGCCCACGCTTGGCTGTAGCCGCCGGTCCGTGAACTTCGCACTCCCGTGCGGGGGTGCGAAGTTCGCATGACGGCACCTTCGGGCGGGGTGGGGCGGTACACGTAATACCGTGTGGTTCAAGGGAACATCCCTGCTCCGCCTGCTCGGCACGATCGTCATCCTGCTCGCGGCCATGGGGTGCGAGTCCATCGGGCAGGTGACGCCCGCGCCGGGCAGTCCGACCCGGGTCCAGCTGGAACGGCTGCTGACCGGGGTGCGGATCGTGCCCGAGCGCACCCGTCCGGGCGGCTATGAGCGGGGCTGCGGGAACGGGCAAGGATGCGTGTTCGGATCCGCGTGGACCGACGATCACGACGGGCCGGGCGGGCATGACGGCTGCGACAGCCGCAATACCGTGCTGGCGAGACAGCTCAGCGGGGTCACGTTCCGGCCCGGGAACGCCTGCGTGGTGGTCTCGGGAACCCTGAACGATCCCTACACCGGTGCGCGCATCGGCTTCGATCGTTCCGATGCCAAGACCGTGCAGATCGATCACGTGTATCCGCTGGCGGCCGCGTGGGATCTGGGCGCGTCCGGGTGGGCGCGGTCGCGGCGGGTGCGGTTCGCCAATGACGTCGACTACAACCTGCTCGCCGTCGACGGAAAAGCCAACCGGGACAAGGGCGATCGCACGCCGGGCGATTGGCTGCCGCCCGCGCGCGCCGATCACTGCTTCTACGCGGGCAAGTATCTGCTGGTCGCGAGCCGGTACGGGCTACCGGTCACCGCCGCCGACCGGGACGCCCTCGCCCGGGTCGCCCGCGGTTGCCCATAGCCGCGCGAACCGGCGGTAGGCCTGCTCGGCGGTCAGTTCGTCGCGGGGGTCCATGACCGATTCCAGCAATCCGTACAGCCCCCAGGACAGGAAGGTGACGGTCGGGGCCGCGTCCGGACCCAGGCGCGGGCCCAGGTGCTCGGTGAGCAGTTCCGCGTAGGTCTGCCGAATCGTCCGCAGCACAGTGGCGTTCGCCCGCTGGCCGACCAGCGGGCGGTACACGTCCGGATGCGCGTCGACCAGGCGGAACATGATCTCGATCGGAGCCAGCGGCGGCGGATCGCCGTCGTAGCGGGCCAACTGGGCCTTAATCTCGGCCCGCACATGCTCCATGCAGCTGACCAGCAGCAGGTCGTCCTTGTCTTGGTAGTGCGCGTAGAAGGTGGAGCGGCCGATATCGGCGCGATCGATGATGTCCTGCACCGTGATCCGCGCGTAGGGCCGCTGCTGCATGAGCTCGATCAACGCGCGGTGCAACGCCATGCGGGTGCGGCGGACCCGCCGGTCGGGGCTGACGGCAGCCGTTTCCGGACGGATCCCGCCCGAGTGTCCGGAAACGGACACCTGCCCGGAAACTGTTTCTGGCCTGGGATTTCCCATCCTTCGATGATGGATCCCATGACCCAGCACAAGCAAGTGTCCGATACCGAATCCCGATCCGTCGGCGCTCTCATCAACTGGCCGCGCCGCTACAAGCTGCTCACCGACGTGTACTGCCTGGGCCGCGCCGACCGCATGACCCGCTACTTCGCCGAGACCGCCGGGGTCCGACCGGGCGATCGCGCCATCGATATCGGCTGCGGCCCGGGCCGGCTCGCCAACGAACTGGCCCGGCAGGCCCAGCCCGGGGGCCGGGCCATCGGCGTCGACCCGTCACCGCAGATGATCGGCTACGCCGCCGCACACGCCGCGCCCGGCTGCACCTTCGAACTGGCCGCGGCGCAGTCGGTGTCGCTCCCCGACGCGTCCTTCGACGTGGCGACCTCCACCTTCGCCATGCATCACATTGCCGAGGACGCCCGGAAGGACGCCCTGGTCAATGTGTTCCGCATGCTGCGGCCGGGCGGTCGCCTGCTGCTCGCCGACACCCATCCGGGCGGCGGCCTGCGTGGACTGGCGATCAAGGGCATGGCGCACCTGGCCGCCCATCGCAGCGGCCAGGGGCACTCCCACGATCACGGCGATGGTCATGATCGGATGGCCGCCGTGGACGTGCGCGGCTACCGCGACGTGCTCGCCGAGATCGGTTTCACCGCAATCGAATTCCGCACCGGCCCCTACTCGACCGGCATTCTCACCGCGGTCAAACCCGGCTGATCAGGCGGGCTCGGCACCGGTGGCGGCGGGTCGCTTGGGGTCGTTGGACCACTGCGACCAGGAGCCCGGGTACAGCGCGGCATCGATGCCCGCGACCGCGAGCGCCGCCACCTGGTGCGCCGCCGTGACGCCCGAACCGCAGTACACGGCCACCGGTCCGGAGCCCAATCCCGTGAAGCGGGAACGCAATTCGTCCAGTGTTCGGAAATGACCCGCGGCGGTGAGATTTTCGGCCGTCGGCGCGCTCACCGCGCCCGGAATGTGGCCCGCCCGTGGGTCGATGGGCTCGGTCTCGCCGCGGTAGCGCTCGCCGGCGCGGGCATCCAGCAGCAGGCCGTGCCAGCCGGCCGCGCCATCGGCGTCGACGGTCGGCATATTGCCCGGGGTGAGGACGACGGTGCCCGGCTCCGGGTCCGGCTCGTCACCGGCGACGATCTTGCTCCCGGCGCGCTCCCACGCGGGCAGCCCGCCGTCGAGAATGCGCACGTCGGCCACCCCGCCCCAGCGCAGCAGCCACCAGGCCCGCGCCGCCGCCATGCCGCCGGTGGCGTCGTAGACGACCACGGTGTCCCCATCGGAGACGCCCCAGCTGCGCGCGCACTTCTGCAGGTGCGCCAGCTCCGGCATGGGATGCCGCCCGCGGGCCGCGGAGGCGGGCGCGGCGAGTTCGGTCTCCATATCGACGAACACCGCGCCCGGAATGTGGCCCGCCAGATAGTGCTGCGGCCCATCGGGATCCCCGAGCGACCACCGCACATCCAGCAGTCGCACCCGGTTTCCGCCCGCCGCCAGCAGGTCCGCAAGCTCCGCAACCGAAATCAGCACCGAACTCAAGCCAACTCCTCTTCGCCGAATCACCGCATGAAGCCGAATCACGCCACCCTAACCACGGGGCGAGGCGCTCCGCTGAGGGTAGGCCGGAGCGGGTTCACGGGGTCGCCGGGGGCAGGAACCAGCGGACCAGCAATCCGGCCGCCAGCGCCCAGAAGGCCGCGCCGATGCCGAGCAGCGAGACCCCGGAGGCGGCCACCAGGAAGGTGAGCGCGGCGGCGGTGCGGTGGGTGGCCGGTGTCAGGGCGGCGGTGAGGGCTCCGGCGAGGGTGGCGATGAGGGCAAGTCCCGCAACGGTTTCCAGTACCCCCTTCGGCGCGGCGGCCACCAGCGTGACCAGCGCGCCCGAGGCCAGCGCCAGGACCAGGTACGAGCAGCCCGCCGTGAACGCCGCGATCCAGCGGCGTCTCGGATCCGGATGCGCCGACGGGGCCGCGGACAACGCCGCGCTGATGGCCGCCAGATTGATGGCGTGCCCGCCCGCCACCGAGCCCAGCACCGTGCCGATTCCGGTGACGGTCATGGCGGCCCGCCACGGCACCCGATAGTCGAAGGTCTGCATGACCGCGGTACCCGGAATGTTCTGGGCTGCCATGGTGACGATGTACAGCGGAATCGCGACACCGATCAGGGCCTGCCAACTCCAGTGCGGCACCGTCCATTCCACGTGCGGCACCATCCCCGCCACATCCAGGCGGCGATGCGTCACCGCGATGTCGATACCCGCGCCGACGGCCGCCACCGCGAAGGCGGCCAGCACCGCCCACCGCGGCGCGAAGCGCTGCAACACCAGCCAGGTGGCGATGACCGGCACCACCACGGCCGGGCTCACCGGGACCGCCTTCACCGGGGCCAGGCACAGCGGCAACAGCACCCCGGCCAGCATGGCCTGCGCGATCTCGACCGGAATGCGCGCGATCAACGCGCCCAGCCGCCCTCAGAAACCGGTCAGCACAATGAGACCGCCCGCCACCGCGAACGCGCCGACCGCCGCGGCCCAGCCGCCGGTCACCGCGCCCGTGCTCGCCAGCAGCGCCGCCCCGGGCGTGGACCAGGCCAGTGTGATGGGCATCCGGTACCGGCGGCTCAGCACGATCATGCCGACCGCCTGGGTGACGCAGACCGCCAGCAGGCCCGACGCGGCCTGCGCCGAAGTGGCCCCCATGGCGGTCAATCCGGCCAGCACCACGGCGAACGAACTGGTGAATCCGACCAGGGCCGTGACGATTCCGGCCCCGATGGGCTGCCCGATGCCGGACGCGGGCGGGCTCTCGACCGCCGGAGTTCCGGTGACGCTGGTGCTCATCGGGTCATCGTCGCGGTCCAGTCACCCCGGGGTCAGCGGCCAATCCCGCGAAACTGGACTGAAATTCGACCGTTCGTCTTCAGAACCCGTCGGCGTCCGGAGCCGGTCGGGCGACCGCGCCGTTCACCATCGCCAGGCGCTCCAGCAGCGGCGTGACGCGCGGACCCACGAGCGAGCGCATGACCAACCCCATATTGGTGCGCTCCACGCCCGGGATCTTCAGAATGCTGCCGCTCAGCCGGTAGAGGTCCTCGGCGTCGGTCGCCACCACCCGCACGGTCAGATCGGTGGGCCCGGTCATTCCGCAGACCTCGGTGACCTCCGGAATCTCGGCCAGTTCGGCAACCACCGAGTCGAGCCGGTGCTGGTCCACGACCACCGCGACGAAGGCTGCCAAGGGATAGCCCAGCGCCCGCGGATCGACGCGGCGTTCGAAGCTGGCCAGGACCCCGCCCGCCTCCCAGCGAGCCAGTCTGGCCTGCACGGTATTGCGCGACAGGCCCAGGCGCGCCGCCAATTCGACACCCGTGGCGCGGGGGTTGGCCACCAATTCCAGCAACAGCCGGGCATCGGTGGCATCCAGCGGGGCAGAAATGGGCTCCCTGCTGCTCATGGGGATCAGTATGACACTCGCGCCCGGCCCACGACCGAGCATTCTGCACAGTTCGGCGCGCCTTGCTTGCGCAGTTAGCCAGGCAGAGGATGCTGTGTGGTACAGGACACACATCGGTTGCTCGACGGACACAATCCCGAAGCGATGACGGTGTAACCCGGTGTCAGGAGGCGATATCCATGCCCGAGAAGAACACCTACCCGGTGCAGCTCGTACAGCCCGACGGTCGGCGCGTCCACGATCGCGCACACGCTCCCCTGGTCGCCGATATCGACGGCGAACACCTGCGCGCCATGTACTCCGACATGGTCGTGGCCCGGCGCGTCGACACCGAGGCCACCGCCCTGCAACGCCAGGGCCAGCTCGGACTCTGGCCGCCCATGCTGGGCCAGGAGGCCGCCCAGATCGGCTCGGCCCACGCCCTGCATCCCGACGATTACGTCTTCTGTAGCTACCGCGAGCACGGTGTCGCCCTGTGCCGCGGCGTCGCGCCCGAGGAGCTCACCCGGCTCTGGCGCGGTGTGGCCCACTCCTGCTGGGATGCCGACGCGGTCCGGATGACCAATCCGGCCATCGTGGTCGGCGCGCAGGGCCTGCACGCCACCGGCTACGCCTACGCCGCCCACCTCGAGGGCTCCGAGATCGCCACCATCGCCTACTTCGGCGACGGCGCGACCAGTCAGGGCGATATCGCCGAGGCGCTCGGTTTCGCGGCGAGCTGGTCCGCGCCGGTGGTGTTCTTCTGCCAGAACAACCACTGGGCCATCAGCGCACCCGTGCGGGTGCAGAGCGCGACGCCGATCGCCCGCCGCGCGCTCGGCTACGGCATTCCCGGCGTGCAGGTGGACGGCAACGACGTGCTGGCCGTGCTGGCGGTGACCCGGCAGGCGATCGCGCACGCGCGGGCCGGGGCCGGACCGAGTTTCATCGAGGCCATCACCTACCGGATGGGCCCGCACACCACCGCCGACGACCCCACCCGCTACCGCACCGACGCCGAGCTCGAGCTGTGGCGACGCCGCGATCCCATCGACCGCCTGCGCCGGCTGCTGGAACGAGAACATCTGTGGGACAGCGACTTCGAGAACCAGGTGGATGAGCGCACGGCGGACGTCGCGGCCCGGCTGCGCGCCGCCACCCTCACCATGCCCGACCCGGAACCCACGCAGCTCTTCGACCACGTGTACGCCACCCCGCACCGGCTGATCGCGGCGGAAGCCCGCGAGTACGCCGTCTACCTGGAGGGAGCAGGGCGATGAAGACCACGTTCGCGGGAGCCATCCACTACGGACTGCGCCGGTCGCTCGAGGACGATCCGAAGGTCGTGCTCATGGGCGAGGACATCGGCCGCCTCGGCGGGGTCTTCCGGGTCACCGACACGCTGCAGAAGGATTTCGGGAACAACCGCGTCATCGATACCCCGCTGGCCGAATCCGGAATCGTGGGAACGGCTTTCGGAATGGCGCTGCGCGGGCTGCGGCCGGTGTGTGAAATCCAGTTCGACGGATTCGTGTATCCGGCCTTCGACCAGATTGTCTCGCAGGTCGCGAAAATCCATTTCCGGACGCGGGGAAAGGTGATCGCACCCATCACCATTCGCATTCCCTTCGGCGGTGGCATCGGCTCGGTGGAACACCACTCGGAATCCCCCGAGGCGTATTTCGCGCACACGGCGGGGTTGCGGGTGGTGTCGCCGAGCAATCCGGCCGACGCGTATCTGATGATCCGCCAGGCCGTGGCGCTCGACGATCCGGTGATCTTCTTCGAACCGAAACGCCGCTACTGGGACAAGGCCGAGGTGGACTTCGACCGGCTGGACCGGGACGGTGGACCGGCCCTGGACCAGGCCAGAGTCTGCGCGAGCGGGGAGGACGCCACCATCGTCGCCTACGGCGGGACGGTGGCCACCGCGCTCACCGCGGCCGATATCGCGGCCTCGGAAGGACATTCGATCGAGGTGATCGATCTGCGCAGCCTCTCGCCCATCGATTTCGACACCATCGAAACCTCGGTGCGGAAAACCGGGCGGCTCATCGTGGTGCACGAGGCCCCCGTATTCGCCGGGCTGGGAGCGGAAATCGCGGCGCGGATCACCGAACGCTGCTTCTACCAATTGGAATCGCCGGTATTGCGCGTCGGTGGCTTCGACATCCCCTATCCCCCGGCTAAACTCGAACGGCATCACCTGCCCGACCCCGACCGCATTCTCGCCGCGGTCGATCGCACGCTCGCCGCTTGAACCGTTACACGGAGGAAAGCCCGGTGGAAGATCAGCAGCAGGTCCAGGAATTCCGTTTGCCCGATCTCGGGGAGGGATTGGCGGACGCGGAATTCGTGTCGTGGGCGGTCGCGGTGGGCGACACGGTGGCATTGAATCAGGTCATCGCCGAGGTCGAGACCGCCAAGGCACAGGTGGCCCTGCCGAGCCCGTACGCGGGCACGGTGCTGGAGCTGCTGGCGCGGCCGGGCGAGACGGTGCCGGTGGGAGCCCCGCTCATTCGGATCGGGTCCGCGGCCACGGCCACCGCGGCGGCCGACGGGACGGAGACGGCCGACGCGGCTCCCGTCGAACGGCAATCCGTGCTGGTCGGCTACGGGCCCAGTAGCGAGCCGATCTCCCGGCGGGCGCGTCCGACGTCGAGAGCGGCCGACGCACCGGCCAACTCCGGTCGCGCCATGGGATCGGACGGCCCCGAGGGGCTCGGCAGCTCCGCCCCGGCGGGCCGTCCCGCCGCCACCCCGGCCGCCCGGAAACTGGCCCGCGAGATCGGGATCGACCTGGCCGCGGTCATCGGCACCGGCCCGCAGGGCGCGGTCACCGTCGAGGATCTGCACGGCATGCGCCCGGAATCTCTTGGTTCCGGCCATATTCCGATCCACACCCCGCCGCCCGCCACCCTGGTGGCACTGCCCGCGCCCGAGGTGCCGCCCATGCACCGGATCGGGCCCGGCGACGCACCCGCCGAACGCGAAACCCGCACCCCCATCGCCGGAATCCGCAAGCGCACGGCCGCGGCCATGGTGGCCAGCGCCCAGCACATTCCGCAGGCGAGCGCCTTCGTGACAACGGATTTGACCGCGTCCATGGAATTGCTGGAGCATCTGCGGGCGACACCCAGCTTCACCGGGCTGACCCTGACCCCGCTGGCGCTGGTCGCGCGGGCGACGCTGGCGGCGCTGCTCGAGTTCCCGGAGATCAATTCGTGCTGGGACGAGGCGAATCAGGAGATCATTACCAAGCACTACGTGAATCTCGGCTTCGCGGTCGCCACCGAACGCGGGCTGCTGGTGCCCAATCTCAAGGAGGCGCAAGGCTTCACGCTGCGCGATCTGTGCCTGGAGATCGCGGGCGCGGCGGGCAAGGCGCGGGCCGGGACCGCCACGCCCGCCGATCTGACCGGCGGCACCTTCACCATCACCAATGTGGGCGTGTTCGGCGTGGATACCGGTGTGCCGCTGGTGAATCCGGGTGAAGGGGCGATCCTGTGCCTGGGTTCCATCCGCAAGCGCCCGTGGGTGCACCGCGACGAACTGGCGGTGCGCTGGGTGACCAGCCTGGGATTGAGCTTCGACCACCGCATGATCGACGGCGAGCAGGGCTCGCGGTTCCTGGCCAGTGTGGCCGCGCTGCTGGAGGATCCGCTGACCCTGCTCGGCCGGGTCTAGTGCTCGGCGGCCGCCGTAACCACCAGCGGCTCGGCGGCCGCGCGAATGACGGCCGGAATCGGCACCGGCTTGCGCGTCACCTCGTCCACGTAGACGTGCACGAAGGTGCCGGTGGCCGCCAGGTGCAGGCCGTCCGCGCCGTCGCGGAAGATGGCCAGCTCATAGCTGATGCTGGAGTTGCCCAGGCGAGCAATGCGAATGCCCACCCGCAGCTGGTCCGGGAAGCTCAGCGAGTCCATGAACTTGCAGGAGGTCTCCGCCACGATCCCGATCGCGGATAGGTCCCGGATATCCGTCCCGGTCGCGTGAATCAGCCACGCGTTCACGGCCGTATCGAAGTACGAGTAGTACGTCACGTTGTTCACGTGCCCGTAGTGATCGTTGTCCGCCCAGCGCGTCGGCACCGGCCAGAGCACCGGATACACATCCGTCATTTTGCCCTCCGCTTCGCTCCGGGCGGGTTCGCGGCCCCGAAGTCTCGATTCTTCCCTCCCGCCGCTCCTCCGCTTCGCTCCCCCGCTCTGGTCAGTCCAGAATCGAGACGGCCGCGAACCTTTGAGTGGGGGCTTGCCGAGAACGAACCTTAGCTGCTCCGTCCGTGACGGTAGCGGCTCTCAGGCGGAGCGTTCGTCAGGGGTGGCGCGATGGTCCCGGGGGCTGATGCCGTAGTGGCGTTTGAAGGCGGTGGACAGGGCGAAGGCGCTGCCGTAGCCGACCCGGCGGGCGATGGATTCCAGGGTGGCATCGGATTCGTGGAGCAGATCGGCGGCCAGGGCCAGGCGCCAATCGGTGAGGAAGGCCATGGGCGGCTCGCCGACGAGTTCGGTGAAGCGGCGGGCCAGGGCGGCGCGGGAGACGCCGACCTCGGCGGCCAGCGAGGCGACCGTCCACGGGTGGGCCGGATTGTGCTGCATGAGGCGCAGCGCCTTGCCGACCAGCGGGTCGCCGTAGGCGTGATACCAGGCCGGGGCGTCGGCGCGGGAGAACCAGGCGCGCAGGGTGGCGATGAGCAGCAGGTCCAATAGTCGGTCCAGCATGGTCCCCTGGGCGGGTAGGTCCTTGGCGGACTCGTCGACCAGCAGATCCAGTACGCGCGAATCGATTTCGCCGCGGGAGAGCACCGCGATCGGGGGCAGCGCGCGCAGCAGCCGGCGGCTGGCCGCCGATTCGTGCTCGTAGGTGCCGGTGACCAGCACGGTCTGCGCGTCGGCGCTGGTGCCCCAGCTGCGCACGCCCAGACTCAGTGCCTCGCACAGCACTTCGCCGTCCATGGTGGTGGTGATATTGCCGGGCTCGATGAGCACCTGCGGCGCGGTCGCCGGGTCGTCGGCCACCGTGTAGTGGTCGGGCCCGCGGAAGACCGCGATATCACCGGTGCGCAGCTGGCGCGGTGCAACCGGCTTGCCGCCCTTGGGGTCCGGTATCACCCAGCCGCCGCCGCGCACCACCGCCACCAGGGTCAGCGGCGCCTCGTCGCGGATGCGCAGGGACCAGGGCGGGTCGAACGACGAGCGCATGACGAACGCCGCTCGCGCGCGTGGTCCTTCGAGCAGGCTGGCCAACGCATCCATAACAAAGACGATTGCAAATGCCCGAGCGCTTCTCAACCATGTTCGTGCCCGCCGAATCCCGGTGTACTCGATACATGATCATCGAAAACGTTCCCAACAGCGAAAACACCGTTCTCGTGCTCGGCGCGACCGGAAAAACCGGACGCCGGGTAGCCGAGCTGCTGACCGCCCGCGGGGTGCCGGTGCGGGCCGGTTCACGCTCGGCCGCAATCCCGTTCGACTGGACCGACCGGGTTACCTGGGCCGCCGCGCTGGCGGGCGTGGACGCGGTGTACCTGTCCTACCAGCCCGATCTGGCGGTGCCCGGCGCGCCCGCAGACATCAAGGCGCTGACCGTCGCGGCGGCGGCCGCGGGGGTGCGCAAGATCGTGCTGCTGTCCGGACGCGGCGAGCCCGAGGCGCTGGAATGCGAAGCGATCGTGCGGGATTCGGGGCCGATCTGGACCGTGGTGCGGTGCGCGTGGTTCGCGCAGAACTTCAGCGAGGGCGCGTTCGCCGACCCCATCCTGGCCGGCGAGGTGGCGCTGCCCACCGGGGACGTGCCGGAACCCTTCGTGCACGCGGACGATATCGCCGAGGTGGCGGTGGCCGCCCTGCTCGACGACCGGCATGCGGGAGAGATCTACGAACTGACCGGTCCGCGCGCGCTCAGCTTCGCCGACGCCGTGGCCGAGATCGCCGCGGCCACGGGGCGGGAGATCGCGTTCGTCCCGCTCACCCGAACGGATTTCGTGGCCGCGCTGACCTCCTACGGGGTGCCCGCCGACGAGATCAGCCTGCTCGACTATCTGTTCGGGACCGTGCTGGACGGTCGCAATTCACACCTCGCCGACGGGGTGCGCCGGGCGCTCGGACGCGAGCCCCGAGACTTCGCCGAGTATGTGCGCGAGGTGGCGATTTCCGGTGTGTGGTCGGTCACCGCGGACGCGTGACTTGTCGGTGCCGGGGCATACCATGGATATCAAACAGGTTGTACCGCACAAGATTCGGATCACTTCCCGGAGCGTCGACGAAGCCGCGAAGGGGTGAATGCCGGGGAGCTGCCGGGCACACCCGGTAGCGTCGTACCGATGGCCGCTACGATGCCCGCTCCCCGGATCCGAAAGGCCCGCCCGGCGCTGTTCGCGGTGTTCGGCCTCAATGGGATGCTCTCGGCCGTCTGGATCGTGCACATCCCGGCCGTCACCGCGCGCACCGGCGTCACACCCACCACCCTGGGCATGCTGATCCTGCTCATGGCGGCCTGCGCCATCCTCGGCATGCAGGCCGCCGGGCCCCTGGCGGACCGCCTGGGCAGCCGCACCCTCACCGCCGCGGCCGCCACCCTGCTGTCGGTGTCCCTGCTCGGCCCCGCCCACGCCGCCTCCCCGCTCACCCTCGGATTGGCCCTGGCCGCCTTCGGTTTCGGCAACGGCGCGCTCGACGTCTCCATGAACGCCCAGGCCGTCCACATCGAGCGCGCCTACGCCCGCCCGATCATGTCCGCCTTCCACGCCTTCTTCTCCTGCGGCGGCTTCCTCGGCTCCGCCTACGGCGCGGCCGCCCAGCACGCCCATTGGCCCGTCCCTGCCACCTTCGCCCTCGCGAGCGCCTTCGGCCTGGCCACCGTCGCCACCGCCATCCCCCGCCTGCTCCCCCATGCCGAGCCCGCCACGAGCTCGCCGACCGCGGACGGCATCCCGCGCGAGGCAGATCGCGCCATGACGCCCGCCTCGGAAGGTGCCGCCGGGCCGGTGCGCGATGCCGCGCGGCCAGCTTCGGCCGCGGACGACGGCGGCCGTCCGGGCGCTTCGCGAATCCCGCGTCCGGATCCGGCGGTCGACGCGGCGGATCCGCCGGCGGCCGGTGACGGGTCGGGAAGGCTCGGGCGGAGAGTGCTGGCGCTGGGGCTGATCGCGTTCGCGCTGCTGATGGCCGAGGGTGTGGCGGCGGATTGGAGTGCGCTGCAGGTCAAGGGGCGGCTCGGGGTGGACGCGGGCACGGCGGCGCTGGCGTTCGCCGGTTTCTCGCTGACCATGACGCTCGGGCGATTCGGGGCGGATCGGGTGAGCGGGCGGTTCGGGCGGGTGGCGATCGTGCGGTGGGGAACGCTGTTGGCTGCCATCGGATTCGGGCTCGTGGTGGCCTCGGGGTGGCTGCCGCTGACGCTGCTGGGGTGGACGCTGTGCGGGGTCGGGCTGTCGGGCGGGGTGCCGCAGGTGTTCACGGCCGCGGGGAATCTGAGGTCGGCGACGGCGGCCACGGATATGTCGCGGGTGTTCGGGCTCGGCTATGTGGGCCTGCTGGCCGGACCGGCGATCATCGGGTGGCTCGACAAACTGGTGCCGCTCACCGCCGCGATGGTGGCGCCGCTGCTGGCAATGCTGTTGTGCGCGTGGGGAGCCCGGGCCGTCGCGACCGTCAGGCGCTCCGATTCGGCCGTTCCCGGGCGGTAGCCCCGAAGTCGCCGATGACCTCGGCGTGGTCCAGGAAGTCGTCCACCATGCGGTGATTGAGGACGGCGAGGGTCTTCAGATCCTCGGTGTTCCAGTCCGCCAGGGCCTCGGCCATCCAGCCGCGCATGACCTCACGGATGGCTTCGACCGCCCGGCGGCCGGATGCGGTGGGCCGGGCCAGCTGGGCACGACGGTCGTCCGGATCGGGAACCCGCTCGATGTACCCCGCCTTCTCCAGCCGCTGGATCTGGCGGCTGATGTGCGGAGCCTCCACGTCGAGGCGAGTCGCGAGCTCCCCCAAGCGCATCGGTTCGTCCGCGTCGGTGAGCAATCGCAGCAGCGGAACGCTGGCCCGGTCCATCGTGAAACCGCACTTCACCATGGCCTGGTCGTGGCGGCGCACCCGGGTCAGCAGATACGCGACGCGGGCCAGTGCGCGCTCGAGTTCGACAATGTGACCCGCGTCAACTTCGCTGGCGCTTGTGGCTTCCGGTCCCGGCATGTGGTTATCTTACGAAACCCATTTACTTAATTTTGGTAAGTAAACCAAAGGATCGCCGCATGACTACGACCGCTGTCGGTCAGGTCGAGGGGACCAAACCCGAAGACCACTCGAAGGCCCACCTCGGCCTCACCCTGCTCGCGCTGTGCGCGGCCGGCCTCGTCGTGTCGCTGCAGCAGACCGTCGTGATTCCGCTGCTGCCGCGCTTCATCACGCAGCTGCACACCGACGTCGCCGGTGTCACCTGGCTGTTCACCGCCGCGCTGCTCTCCGGAGCCGTTGCCACGCCGTTGCTTTCCCGCTTCGGCGACATGTACGGCAAGAAGCCGATGGTCATGGTCGCCATGGGTGTGCTCATCACCGGCTCGGTCGTCTGCGCCTTCGCCACCACGCTGCCGGTCTACATCGCCGGGCGCGCCCTGCAGGGCATCTCGGCGGCCATGATTCCGCTGGCCATCGGCATCATCCGGGATACCTTCCCGCGCGAAAAGCTGGTCAGCGCAATCGGTGTGGTGTCGGGCACCATGGGCGTCGGCGGCACCGTCGGCCTGCTGGCCACCGGCGTCATCGCCGACCACACCACCGATCCGCACCCGGTCTTCTGGCTGACCGCGGGCCTGGGCGTCGTCGCCACCGTGCTGATTCAGGTGAGCGCCAAGAACAATGGCGTGCGCCACGGCGGCAAGCCCGACTTCGTGGGCGCGGCGCTGCTGGCCGCGCTGCTGGTCTGCCTGCTGCTGGGCATCAGCGAGGGCCCACGCTGGGGCTGGGGCTCCGGTTCGGTGATCGCGCTGTTCGCCGCGGCCGCGGTGCTCACCGCCGTGTGGGTGTTGGTGGAGCTCGAGGTGGAACAGCCGCTGGTGCGCTTGCAGCTGCTGGTCGGGCCGCAGTCGCTGTCGGCCAATATCGCCTCGGCGCTGCTCGGGTTCTCCATGTTCGGTGCGTTCTCGCTGGTGTCCAATTTCATTCAGACCCCGGCGGACAAGGTCGGCTACGGCCTGTCCGGCACCGTGCTCTCGGTGGGCCTCTACGGCATTCCGAGCGCGGCGCTCATGACCTTCTTCTCGTTCAATACCGGTCGCATCTCGGCCAAGATCGGGCCCGCGTACACGATGGCGATCGGCTCGGTGTTCGCCGGTCTGTCCATGGGCTGGCTGGCCGTCTCGCACGACCACAAGTTCGACATGATCATGGCGAATGTGCTGCAGGGCACCGGCTTCGGCATCGGCTACGCGGCGCTGGGGACCTTGGCCGTGCAGCACGTGCCGATGAGCGAGAGCGGCATCGCCTCGGGCATCAACTCGCTGGTACGTACCGCGGGCGGGTCGATCGCCGGTGCGGTCACCGCCTCGATCCTGACCGCGCACGTGATGCATCTGGGTCCGCACGCGGCCGTGCCGACCGAGGGCGCGTACGTGGCGAGCTTCGCGACCCTTGCGATCGGCGCGTTCGGCGCGGCAGCAGTCGCGCTGGGACACGGCCTGCGCCACAACGGGAAATGACCGATTCTCTAGGTCAGAACCTCGGTTCGGTCGCCGTCGACGACCACGACGTGGTCGTCGGTGAGCGCCCAGTGCGGGATATTCGCTGAGACGTACTCGCGCACCAGTTTTCGGGACAGTCCCTCGGGATCGGTCGGCGAGTCCAGGTGCGGGACGATGCGGCGGTCGACCAATCCCAGGCCGTCCCAGCGCGGTTCGGCGTTACAGGCGATGCGGACCTCGTTCGGGTCGTCGATGGCCTCGATGCCGTGCAGGTCGGGGGTCATGACGCAGGCTCCGGCGCTGTAGCCCGCGTAGACCAGCGCGTTCTCGGCGAGGAGCTTGGTCAGCGCGAGATCGGCTCCGCTGCGGGCGAATTGGGTGCGCAGTACGAAGGTGTTGCCGCCGCGCACCCAGACCGCCGGATATTCGCGCAGCCGCGCTTCGACCTCGGCCGGTCGGCCGATGTAGTCGCGCAGATCGAGCACCTCGGGCTGGAAACCCAGGCGGCGCAGCGGAACCAGGTCGCTGGTGACCGCGCCCTGCCAGGCCGAGGGCCAGGCGTCACAGGCGTTCGCGATGACGGCCACCGGGCCGGGCGCGCCGACCAGTTCGAGCAGACGCCGCTGATGAGCGCCGAACCGGTAGCTGGACAGGAACAGTCGCACGGAATCAGATGGTGAAGGCCAGACAGCGGACCAGGCGGTCGCCGAGGTCCGTGTCGCCGGTGACGGTGATCTCGCCCGCGTGCTCGTCGGCCGTGGTGCGGCCGCCCCGCAGGCGGGCGAACAGGCGCGAGTCCAGGGTGATCACGACGGTGGCTGGGGCGTCGAGGGTTTCGACCAGATTGGCCCGTCCGCCGTCGACCGCGATGTGAAGCTGCTGCGGCACCGGCCCGGTGATGTCGAGGGTGAGGCGCGAACCATCCGGTGCGCCCGCGCCTTTGACCGCCGCCCGGCCCAGGGCGGGCAGCAGTTCCGCGGCGGCCGCTGCCCCGCGAGCGCCGCCCTCGTCGACGGAAACGCCCAGACCATCGGCGATATCGTGCTCGTGCATCCAGCAGTCGAACAGGCGAATGCGCATGAAGCGGCCGTAGGGGGCCATGCCCACCGGCGTCGGCACGAGTTCGGCCCAGGTCTCGGGCGTCGTCTGCTCCAGCGCCTTCAGGCGGCGGCCGGTCACCTCGAGGAACCGTTCCAGCAGTTGGGAGCCGGTGAGCGGGCGCAGTGAGGCGATCCACTTCTCGTTCAGCGTGCCGATGTCATTGCGAATGTGCGCGCCGGACACGTCGAGGTCGGGGACCGGTTCGCCGAGCAGGATCGATTCGGTGCCGATCACGTGGGCGAGTACGTCGAACACCGTCCAGCCCGGCAGCGCCGAGGCCGTGCGCCAGCCGGTTTCGTCCAGGCCGTCCACCAGCCGGGTAAGGGCGTCCCACTGGTCGGACAACAGGGCCGTGATCTCCGCGCGGTCGGGCACCGTGTCGGTCATGCGGTGGTCTCTCTTTCTTCGTCGGCGAGCCGGTCCAGGCCGGATCGCAGGGCCGCGGCGGTGGCCTCGGTGTCGTGCGGGCGGCGCAGCACGAAGCCCTTGGCGAAGCGCAGGATGTCGCCGTGGTGGCGCGGGATCACGTGCAGGTGCACGTGGTGGACGGTCTGGAAGGCGGCCTTGCCGTCATTGATCAGCAGGTTCGCGCCGTCGGCTCCGACTCCGGCGCGGCGCAGGGACTTCGCCAGGCGGTGGCCGAAGGAGAACAGCAGCGCGCCCATCGCGGGATCGAGTTCGTCGAGATCGGTGGCGTGCCGCTTGGGGATGACCAGCGTGTGCCCCCGGGCGATGGGCCGGATGTCGAGGAACGCCAGCAGGGTGTCGTCCTCGTAGACCTTGGTCGCGGGTGCGTCGCCCGCGACGATCCGGCAGAAGATGCAGCCACTCACCATGCAGACATTACGGCGTACAGGGTGATGTGCGACACCCCCTGGACGCCCCCGATGCGGCCACAACCGCAGGCACACCTACCGGTAAGTAGCACACGCGATTGTTCGTACTTGTCGACGGACGCACCCCGGCAGAGCATGGAGTTGTCCGGTTTTCTCGCCACACCATGGGATGGGCATCTCCGCTACGCTCACCGCGAACCAGGTACAGTTGCGAGAATTCTCACGAACTTACCGCAAAGTAAGTTCGGCCCACCGTTGGACCGGTGACACGGCCCATACCGACAGGGTGGCCTGGGCTCACCACGAGAAGGAAGTTTGACAAGTGGACACAACGCAGAGCGCACAGACCGCTGCGCCCCGCGGTGCGCGTGTCGGAGTGGTTCGGGAGACGAACCCGGACGAACGACGTGTCGCATTGGTGCCGAAGATCATTCCCGCGCTGCTGAAGCAGGGCGTGGAAGTGATCGTCGAGGCCGGTGCCGGTCTGGGCGCATTGATTCCCGACGAGGCGTACACCGAAGCCGGTGCCACGCTGGGTGATCCGTACGCCGCCGACGTGGTCGTGAAGGTCGCTCCGCCCAACGATGCCGAGATCGCCAAGCTGTCCTCCGGGCAGACGCTGATCGGATTCCTCGCACCCCGCAATGCCGACAACAAGATCGGCGCGCTGAAGAGCGCGGGCGTGCAAGCCTTTGCGGTGGAAGCGATTCCGCGTATCTCCCGCGCCCAGGTGATGGACGCGCTGTCCTCCCAGGCCAATGTCGCCGGCTACAAGGCCGTGCTGCTGGCTGCCTCCGAATCCACCCGATTCTTCCCCATGCTGACCACCGCCGCGGGCACCGTGAAGCCCGCCACCGTGCTGGTGCTCGGCGTGGGTGTCGCCGGTCTGCAGGCGCTCGCCACCGCCAAGCGCCTGGGTGGCCGCACCACCGGTTACGACGTCCGTCCCGAGGTCGCCGATCAGGTGCGCTCGGTCGGTGCGCAGTGGCTGGACCTGGGCATCGACGCCGCCGGTGAGGGCGGGTACGCCCGCGAGCTCACCGACGACGAAAAGGCCGCGCAGCAGCAGGCTTTGGAGAATGCCATCAAGGGCTTCGACGTGGTGATCACCACCGCGCTGGTGCCCGGCCGCCCGGCCCCGCGACTGGTCACCGCCGCCGCCGTGGAGGGCATGAAGCCCGGCAGCGTGATCGTGGACCTCGCCGGTGAGACCGGCGGTAACTGCGAGTTGACCGAACCCGGGAAAACCGTTGTGCGCCACGGTGTCACCATCGCCTCGCCGCTGAATCTCCCGGCCACCATGCCGGAGCACGCCAGCGAGCTGTACTCCAAGAACATCGCCGCCCTGCTCGAGCTGATGCTGAAAGACGGTGCCCTGGCACCCGATTTCGAGGATCAGGTGCTGGCCGATTCCTGCGTCACGCGTGAGGTGGAAGCCTGATGTACACCGAACTGCTGGCGAATATCGCGATCCTGGTGCTGTCCGGGTTCGTGGGCTTCGCCGTCATCTCCAAGGTGCCCAACACCCTGCACACGCCTTTGATGTCGGGCACCAACGCCATTCACGGCATCGTGGTGCTGGGCGCGCTGGTGGTGTTCGGCAAGATCGAGCACCCGTCGGTGCTCATGCAGATCATCCTGTTCGTCGCCGTGGTGTTCGGAACCCTGAACGTCATCGGCGGTTTCGTGGTCACCGACCGCATGCTGGGCATGTTCAAGGCGAAGAAGCCTGCTGCGCAAGAGAAGGCGGCCAAGTAACCCATGGACAATCTGGTCAATATCCTCTACATCGTCGCGTTCGCGCTGTTCATCTACGGTCTGATGGGCCTGACCGGCCCCAAGACCGCGGTGCGCGGCAACTGGATCGCCGCGACCGGCATGGTCATCGCGGTCATCGCGACCTTCATCTCCATCCGCGACACCAACAACTGGATCATCATCGTCGCGGGCCTGGTCGTCGGTGTGGCACTGGGCGTTCCGCCCGCCAAGTTCACCAAGATGACCGCGATGCCGCAGCTGGTCGCCGCGTTCAACGGCGTCGGCGGTGGCACGGTGGCGCTCATCGCGTGGGCCGAATTCCTCGACACCAAGGGCTTTTCCGAGGTGCGCGAGCAGCCCTCGGTGCACATCGTGATCGCCTCGCTGTTCGCGGCCATCATCGGCTCGGTCTCGTTCTGGGGCTCGGTCATCGCCTTCGCCAAGCTCCAGGAACTGCTGTCCGGACGCCCGATCACCGTCGGGCGTCTACAGCAGCCGCTGAACCTGCTGCTGCTGGCCGGTGCGATCGCCGCGGCCGTGGTCATCGGCATCGGCGCGACCAATGACGGTGTGCCGCAGTACTGGATGATCGGTCTGCTGGTGCTCGCGGGCATTCTCGGCCTGATGGTCGTGCTGCCCATCGGCGGCGCCGACATGCCGGTCGTCATCTCGCTGCTCAACGCCCTCACCGGTCTGTCGGCCGCGGCGGCCGGTCTGGCGCTGAACAACACCGCCATGATCGTGGCGGGCATGATCGTCGGCGCGTCCGGCACCATCCTGACCAACCTGATGGCCAAGGCCATGAACCGGTCCATCCCCGCCATTGTCGCGGGCGGATTCGGCGGCGGCGGAACGGCTCCCGGCGCTTCCGGCGGCGGCGAGCAGAAGCAGGCCAAGGCCACCTCCGCGGCCGACGCGGCCATCCAGATGGCCTACGCCAATCAGGTCATCGTGGTCCCCGGCTACGGCATGGCCGTGGCCCAGGCCCAGCACGCGGTCAAGGAGATGGCGGCCCTGCTCGAGGCCAAGGGCGTCGAGGTCAAGTACGCCATCCACCCGGTCGCCGGTCGTATGCCCGGCCACATGAACGTGCTGCTGGCCGAGGCCGAGGTGTCCTACGACGCCATGAAGGAAATGGACGACATCAACGGCGAATTCGCCCGCACCGATGTCGCCCTGGTCATCGGCGCCAACGACGTCACCAACCCGGCCGCCCGCGAGGACGCCTCGTCCCCGCTCTACGGCATGCCGGTCCTGAACGTCGACCAGGCCAAGTCGGTCATCGTCCTGAAGCGCTCGATGAACTCCGGCTTCGCGGGCATCGACAACCCGCTCTTCTACGCCGACCACACCTCCATGCTGTTCGGCGACGCCAAGAAGTCCGTCGGTGCGGTCACCGAGGAACTGAAGGCGCTGTAAGGGATTCATCGAAGTACCCCGTTCTTGACCCGAGGGTCAAGAACGGGGTACGTTGCTTTTCATGGGCAGGCCACGCAACTTCGACGCGGACACCGTGGTGAATCGCGCGATGGAGGCGTTCTGGACCCATGGGTACGCGGGGTGTTCGCCCGCACAGCTCGCGGAGGCCACCGGCATCGGAAAAGGCAGTCTCTACAACACTTTCGGCAGCAAGCGGGAGTTGTTCGATTTGGCCATGGCTCGATATGACCAGATGGGGATGACGCTCGCGCGGGAGGTGCTGTCACAACCGGGGACGACGCGGGAGCGCCTGAGGGCCTGGATGCACCGGATCGTGGACAGCGACCTGGAGCAACCGGTACGGCGGGGATGCATGGTGGTGAATACCGCCATGGAACTCGCCGGCCACGACGCGGAGGCGACCAGGGCGGTGACGACCGCTCACGAGCACATGACCGAGGTGCTGGCCGAGCGCATCGAGCAGGGACAGCGCGACGGCGATATCCAGGCCGAGGTCGATGCGCGCGCCTACAGCGAGTACCTGATGAATGCCATTGGCGGCCTTCGTCTTTCCGCGAAGATCTCGGATGCGGCGACGCTGTACCGGATCGTCGACACCACCCTGTCCACTCTCTGATCAACCCCTGAATCGGCCGCATCCCGCGGCCTTTTCTTTTGCACCAGTTTTTGACCCACAGTTCAAGAAAGGTACGAAACATGGATCTCGGACTGAACGGCAAGACCGCGCTCGTCACCGGAGCCAGCCGCGGTATCGGGCTGGCCGTCGCCGAAGCGCTGGCCGAGGAGGGCGTACGAGTGGTGGGCGTGGCCCGCACCATCACTCCCGAGCTCGAAAAGGTCGCGGCGGCAACAGTTTCCACCGATCTGAGCACCACCGAGGGCGCGCTGGCCGCAGTCGAGGCGGCGCTGGCCGAGCTGGGCGGCATCGATATCCTGGTCAACAATGTCGGCGGCGGCGACATCACCGACATGGAGTTCGGTGGATTCCTCGACGTCCCGGACGAGCAGTGGCGAAAGCTGTTCGACCTCAACCTGTTCGGTGTCGTCACCACCACCCGCGCCGCACTGCCGAGCATTGTCGAGCGGCGCGGCACGGTCATCACCGTGTCCTCGATCAATGCCCGGGTCCCGGCGGTCGGTCCGGCCGGGTACAGCGAGGCCAAATCCGCGCTGACCAGTTTCGGCAAGCGGCTCAGCGAGGAATTCGGGCCGCAGGGTGTGCGGGTGAACACCGTCTCGCCCGGGCCCGTCGGCACCGGCATCTGGCGCGGGCCCGACCACCTCGGCGCGAAGCTGGCCGCGGTCAGCGGTGTGGACCAGGAGCAGTTCCTGAAAAACATGCCGGCGCAGTTCAATATCGCCGCCGGGCGCATTGCCGAGGCGCACGAGATCGCGGCGCTGGTGACCTTCATGGCCTCGGAGCGATCCGCCATCATCAACGGCGCGGACTACGTCATCGACGGCGGCATCGTGAAGACGGCCTGAGCTACAGGTAGAGCCCGGTGCCGTGTTCGGGGTGGGTATTCGCGACGGCGTGCAGATCGCGTTCGCGCAGCACGTAATACGCCTGCGCCTGAATCTCCACCTCGAACTGGTCATCGGCGCTGAAGAGCACCTGATCGCCCACGCTCACCGCGCGTACGTGCGAGCCCACCCCGCACACCTCGCCCCACGAGAGGCGCTTGGCCACCTGGGCGGTGGCCGGGATGAGAATGCCACCGCTGCTGCGCCGCTCGCCCGCCTCCGGGCTGAGCTTGACCATGACGCGGTCGTGGAGCATCTGGATTTCTAGCTTGGCATCGGACACCGCGGCAGTGTACTGCGCACGGACAATCGGTTACGCCTCGGTATTGGATCGCGGCCCGGCCGCGGTGTTCGATCCCGGCGCGACGATGCGGCGGATGGCGTCCTTGATCCAGGCCCGCTGCTCCTCGGGATCGGCATCCCCGCCCAGGGTGAAGGCGGCGACCTGCGGAACCGCCAGCGGGTAGTTGATCATCGACATCAGCAGCATGAGCACCTGACCCGGCGGCATGTCCGCGCGCATCAGCCCCTTGCCCTGCGCGCCCTCGACCTTCTGCCGCTTCTCCAGGTAACGGCCGCAACGCAATTCGCCCGCCGAGGCGTTCTCCCGGCCCAGTTCCAGGGCCTCCCACTGCAGCAGGCGCAGCAGTTCCGGGTGCTCGCGGTGGTAGTCGATGTGCTGGTCGATCCAGGTGTCGAGGTCCTCGATCTCGGTGGTGACCGAACCGGCGACGGCCAGCATGGTCTTCTCCAGCACCGCGTGGAAGAGCTTCTCCTTGTCGCCGAAGTAGGCGTAGATGAGCTGCTTGTTGGCCTTGGCATTGCGGGCGATGCGGTCCACCCGGGCGCCGGCGATCCCGTACTGCGCGAACTCGGCGGTCGCGGCCTCGAAGATGCGCGCCTTCGTCGCCTCGGGATCCCTGATGGCTGCCATGACATCGATGGTAACCAACCAACTGGTTGACAAGCGGCGGGGACGGGTGGAATTCTTCAACCAACCGGTTAGTTACAAGACTCGAGTCTCCGGCGCAACGACGCGCCGACGCCTCCCACACACACCCCCTTTCACGTTCGGGAGAACGACGTGACCACTCTCGAAAACCGGGCCGCCACAACGGTTCCCGTAACGACCGGACCGGTCGAGTTCGCCGCCCGCTGGCGCGCCCTGCCCGTCATCCTCAGTGCCATGTTCATGGCGATGTTCGACTGGTTCGTCGTGAACGTCGCCGCCTCCTCGCTGCAACACGACCTGCACGCCGGGGAGTCGGCGCTGGAACTCATCGTCGGCGGCTACGGCTTCGCCTACGCCTCGGGCCTGATCACCGGCGGCCGCCTCGGCGACCTGCACGGACACCGGCGACTGTTCGTGCTCGGCATGCTGGCGTTCACCGCCGCCTCGCTGCTGTGCGGGCTCGCCCCCCATGCCTGGGCGCTGGTCGCGTTCCGGGTGTTGCAGGGCGGCACCGCGGCGCTCATGGTGCCGCAGATGTTGGCCCTCATCAACACCCTGTTCCCGGCGCACGAAAGGCCCCGGGCCATGGCGGCTTTCGGCGCCACCATCGGGCTCGGCGCGGTGTCGGGACAGATCCTGGGCGGGGTGCTGCTCGACGCCGACCTGTTCGGCTGGGGCTGGCGCAGCATCTTCTACATCAATGTGCCGATCGGGCTGGTCGCCGCCGGGCTGGCCGCGCGGTGGCTGCCGCGGCACGAGCAGACCCAGCGACCGAAGCTGGATCCGGTTGGCGCGCTGGGCATCTCGGCCGCGCTGGCACTGCTGCTGGTGCCCATCACGCTGGGGCGGCCCGCGGGCTGGCCGGTGTGGACCTGGGTCAGCATGGCGGCCTCGATCCCGGTACTGCTGCTCACCGTGCGCTATGAGAATCGGCTCGGCGAGCGCGGCGGCGAACCGGTGCTCGACACCGGGATGGTGCGCGAACGCGGATTCAGCCTCGGGCTGGTGATCGCGGGCGGGTATCTGACCTTCTTCGCCGGGTTCATGCTGTGCCTGACCCTGATGCTGCAGAACGGACTCGGATTGTCGCCGCTGGCCGCCGGATTGGCGTTCGCGCCGCTGGGGCTGTGCTTCGCGGGCAGTTCGTGCTTCCTCGCGCCGCGGGTCGCGGCCCGGATCGGGAACCGGGTGATGGTGCTCGGCACGCTGACCAGTCTCACCGGGCTGGGGATCACGCTGGCGGTGCTGGTCGGCATGGGCGGTGAGGTCACCGCACTGGCGCTGATCCCGGGCATGATGATCGTCGGCACCGGGAACGGGCTCACCATTCCCTCGGTCATCGGGGCGGTGCTGTCCTCGGGCATTCCGGCCCGGCAGGCGGGCATGGCCGCTGGGGTGCTCACCACCTCGCAGCAGTTCGGAAACGCCATCGGGGCAACGGTTCTCGGCGTGATCTTCTTCAGCGCGCTGGGTGCGAACCACAGCACCGGCGGGTATGTGACCGCGATGGAGATGGCCGCGCTCGGCGGAGTCGCGGTGCTGGTGGTCGTGCTGGCCGCCGCCCTCGCCCTGCCCAGCGCGACGACCGCCCTGCCGAAGGCCGCTGCCGCACGCTGAGCAGCACGCACGAAGAAGCCACGGGTTCCGGACAAATGCGCCCGGAGCCCGTAGTTTCTGGTTCGTGGACATCGATCTCGACGAACTGCGCGGTCTGCTCCCGGTCGGCATGGTGGTGACCGACCCGGATGTGCTCGGCGGATACCGCCAGGATCGCGCGCTGGATCCGGACGCGGGGATCGCGCTGGCGCTGGTCCGCCCGCTCACCACCGAGCAGGTCGCGACGACGGTGCGCTGGGCGCACGGGCATCGGGTGCCGATCGTGCCGCGCGGGGCCGGAACCGGACTGTCGGGTGGCGCGACCGCCCAGTCCGGGGCGCTGGTGCTGAGCACCGAGAAGATGCGCGAGATCAGCGTCGACCCTGTGACGCGGACGGCGGTGGTCCAGCCGGGGCTGCTGAACGCGGAGGTGAAGCGGTCCGTCGCCGAACACGGGTTGTGGTACCCGCCCGATCCGTCCTCGTTCGAGATCTGCTCGATCGGCGGCAACGCGGCCACCAACGCGGGCGGGCTGTGCTGCGTGAAGTACGGCGTCACCACCGATTACGTGCTCGGCATGGAAGTCGTGCTGGCCGACGGGACCGCGGTGCGGCTGGGCGGGCCGCGGCTCAAGGACTCCGCGGGGCTGTCGCTGACCAAGCTGTTCGTGGGCAGCGAGGGGACGCTGGGGATCATCACCGAACTGACATTGCGGCTGCTGCCCGCGCAGCCGCCGCAGTCCACCGTGGTCGCCACCTTCCCGACACTGACCGCCGCCACCGACGCGATCCTCGCCATCACCGGCCAATTGCGGCCCTCCATGCTGGAATTCATGGATTCGGTGGCCATCAACGCCGTCGAGGACGAACTGCGCATGGGCCTGGACCGAGACGCCGCGGCGCTGCTGGTGGCACGCTCCGACGCACCCGGCGAACACGCCGGGCACGAGGCCGACATCATGCTGGCCGCTTGCGAAAAGGCCGGGGCGACAGAGGCGTTCCGCACCGACGACCCGGACGAGGGCGAAGCCTTCTGCGCCGCAAGGCGATTCGCCATCCCGGCGGTGGAACGCAAAGGGCCGCTGCTGCTCGAGGACGTGGGCGTCCCGCTGCCGCGGCTGGGCGAACTGGTCACCGGCATTGCCGAGATCGCCACGCACCGGCGGGTGCTCATCTCGGTCATCGCGCACGCGGGTGACGGCAACACCCACCCGCTGATCGTGCACGACCCCGCCGATCCGGCCGAATCCGAACGCGCCCACCTGGCCTTCGGCGAGATCATGGAGCTGGCGATCGGGCTGGGCGGCACCATTACCGGCGAGCACGGCGTCGGACGGCTGAAGAAGCCCTGGCTGCCCGATCAGCTCGGGCCCGACGTGATGGCGCTCACGCGCCGGATCAAGGATGCGCTGGATCCGCACGGGATACTGAATCCCGGCGCGGTGATCTGACCGGCGCGGCGGAACAATCCGTATGACAAGGGAGTTCACACCGGTCATGAGCACGAAGCTGGAACACAATGCCGACGCGACCCGCTACGAGATCTATCTCGACGGCACGCTCGCGGGCTACGCCGACTACGCGGAACGGGTCGACGGCGACGCCCGGGTCCGCGACATCCAGCACACCCTCACCTTTCCCGAGTTCCGGGGCCGCGGCGTGGCCGCGCAGGTGGTCGAGTTCGCGCTCGAGGATGCCCGGTCCGAAGGCTTCTCGATCATCCCCACCTGCTGGTACGTCGAGAAGTACATCGGCGAGCACCCCGAATACGCCGACCTGGTGGCCTGATTCGCGCGGCCCGGTTCGCGGGCCTGCTCCGGCCTAGTTCGCGGGATGGTGCCGGCGCTGCCAGACCCGGAAATGCCGGTCGGCGCTGCCCACCATCGCCTCGCACACCTTCGCGTCGTCGAAGCCCGGCAGCGACTGCAGCTTCGCCAGGAACGCGGTATCGGCCGCCGAATACGGCACCACGCAACCCTTACCGGTAGCCCCGATCAACACGAAGAACACATCCCCCGCGAACGGCCCGTCCGCCGCCGTAATGATCCGCACCTCTGCCAGTTCCGTCCACGCGACCTCTTCCACCCGTCCGTCGGCCAACGTACGCCGGACGAAGGTGTCGTTGATTTCGACTCCGGCCATGGCTCCATAGTGCCCCCAGCATCCCCACCCGAACAGCCCTCTAACCCGTGCTTTACCTGAGGAAGCCAGAAAGAAACGCCCCGCGAACCACCCCGCCGCACATCGACGGCGAACCGCCAACCGGAGCAATTCTTCAGCAATCCAAGCGTTTTCGCCGCCACCCCGCCCCGCGTCCCGAATGATCTTCCCCCACAGCAGAAGAGGCGGCTCCGGGACAGATCCCGGAACCGCCTCGAAGGCTCGGCCGAACGAAAACGTCAGCGCAGGATCTGGCGCGACATGACCAGGCGCTGGATCTGGTTGGTGCCCTCGTAGATCTGGGTGATCTTGGCGTCGCGCATCATGCGCTCGACCGGGAAGTCGGTGGTGTAGCCGGCGCCACCGAAGAGCTGGACGGCGTTGGTGGTGACCTCCATGGCCACGTCGGAGGCGAAGCACTTGGCGGCCGCGGAGATGAAGCCGAGGTTCTTCTCGCCGCGCTCGGCGCGAGCCGCGGAGGTGTAGACCATGAGGCGGGCGGCCTCGACCTTCATGGCCATGTCGGCCAGCATGAACTGGGTGTTCTGGAAGTCGGCGATGGCCTTGCCGAACTGCTTGCGGTCCTTGGTGTACGCGATCGCGGCGTCCAGCGCGCCCTGGGCCAGGCCGACGGCCTGCGCGCCGATGGTCGGGCGGGTGTGGTCGAGGGTCTCGAGGGCGGTCTTGAAGCCGGTGCCGGGCTCGCCGATGATGCGGTCGCCGGGGACCTTGCAGTTCTCGAAGTACAGCTCGGCGGTCGGGGAACCCTTGATGCCCAGCTTGTGCTCGAGCGGGCCGACCACGAAGCCCTCGTCGTCCTTGTGGACCATGAACGAGGAGATGCCGTTGGCGCCCTTGTCGGCGTCGGTGACGGCCATGACGGTGTACCAATCGGACTTGCCGCCGTTGGTGATCCAGCACTTGGAGCCGTTGATGATCCAGCCGTCGCCGTCGGCCTTGGCGCGGGTGCGCATGGAGGCGGCGTCGGAGCCCGCCTCACGCTCGGACAGCGCGTAGGAGGCCATCTTGCCCGCGACGATGTCGGCCAGCACCTTGGTCTTGAGCTCCTCGGAGCCCTTCAGGATCAGGCCCATGGTGCCGAGCTTGTTGACGGCCGGGATGAGCGAGGCGGAACCGCAGACGCGGGCCACTTCCTCGATCACGATGCAGGTGGCGACCGAGTCCGCGCCCTGGCCGCCGTATGCCTCGGGCACGTGCACGGCATTGAAGCCGGCCGCGTTGAGGGCGTTCAGCGCCTCCTGCGGGAAGCGGGCGTTGCCGTCCACGTCCTTCGCGTAGGGGGCGATCTCCTTCTCGGACAGGCCGCGGATGGCCTCGCGCAGCTCGTGGTGGAAGTCCTCGAGCTGGAACAGGGTGAAATCGGGGTTGCCCGCCATGGGGTTGTCTCCTGGTCGTGGGGATCGCCGCTGGTTGCCCAGCATCGTCAACTCTTCGGCACTCAGTGCCAATCACAGTCGAGTATACGCCGCAATACCGCGGCCACGTGCAGGTACTAACTCAAAAATGGGTGGCACGCAGTGTCATTTACGCCACTGCGGACATCTCACAGCGTATCTCTCGAATCAGGCAGAGCGAGACGACGCTCCAGCAGCTCGGCGACCTGCCGGGGCGGGAGATCACGGGGAAACACCGCCACCACCATCTGATCCGACCCGGCGCCCGCCGCCGCCCCGAGGCCCGCTCCCCCGCGCGGAATCGCCGCCAGCGCCGCCCGCAGATCCGCCGGACTCGCCGCCGACTCGCCGCGCACCATGCGCCGCAGCAGATAGTTGTGGGTGGCCGTCACCGCCGCGGTGAACTGCACCAACGCCAGATCCGCGGTCCCTCGCAACCGCCCCCGCAGGTAATCGGTGAACAGCCGCTCGTACCGGAAGACCGTCACGATCTCCCGCTCCCGCAGCGTAGGCACCTGCCGCACCACCCGATACCGCCGCGCCGCGATCTCCCGCCACTGCGTGAACCGCTCGAACACCTCGACCACGGCCTCGCACACCGCGTCCCACGGATCCCCCTGCGCCGCCTCGAGAAACGCCCGAGCCTGCGCCAGCTGCGCATCGTGATCGGCGAAGACCACATCCTCCTTGGACCGGAACTGCCGAAAGAACGTCCGCCGCGAAATCCCCGCCGCCTCCGCGATCTCATCGACCGTCGTTGCCTCATAGCCCTTTTCGGCGAACAACCGCAACGCCTGATCCACCACGGTCAATCGGCGTTCGGTCGAATCCGCGTCGGCGCGGCCCCGGGCAGGCTGGTCGGAAGGCATCCGCCAACGGTAGCGACCGCCGCGGCCGCCCGGGTCCAGGGTGGTGTCAGCCCAGCAGTTTGGTCCGCAGGGCCTCGTCCTTCTCGAGAACCATCTGTTCCAGACCGGCCTGGAAACGTTCCATGCGGGAACGCAATTCGGGGTCGGCGGAGGCGAGGATGCGGACGGCGAGCAGGCCCGCGTTGCGGGCGCCGCCGATGGAGACGGTGGCGACCGGTACGCCCGCGGGCATCTGCACGATGGAGAGCAGGGAGTCCATGCCGTCGAGGTACTTCAGGGGGACCGGGACGCCGATGACCGGCAGCGGGGTCGCGGAGGCGACCATGCCCGGCAGGTGCGCCGCGCCGCCCGCGCCCGCGATGATGACCCTGATGCCGCGGGCGGCGGCGTTCTTCGCGTAGTCGAGCATGCGCTGGGGGGTGCGGTGGGCCGAGACGACGCCGACCTCGAAGCGGATGCCGAATTCGGCGAGGGCTTCCGCGGCGGCCTCCATGGTGGGCCAGTCCGAGTCGGAGCCCATGATGAGGCCGACCTGGGCAGATTCAGTCATGATGCGGGTCCCATCCGTCGGTCCAAATGGCGTGCGACATCCAATGTGCCGCCCGCTCAGCCTTTTCACGGGTCTCGGCGGGGTCGTCGCCGAGGATATTGATGTGGCCGATCTTGCGGGCGGGGCGTTCGCCCTTGCCGTAGAGGTGCACCTTGGCCTCGGGGACGCGGGCCGAAAGGTGGTGCAGGCGTTCGTCCGTGGACATTTCGGGGGCTTCGGGTGCGCCGAGGATATTGGCCATGACGGTGACCGGGGCCAGGGGCTTGGTGCTGCCGAGCGGGTAGTCCAGGACCGCGCGCAGGTGCTGTTCGAACTGGCCGGTGCTCGCGCCGTCCATGCCCCAGTGGCCGGAATTGTGCGGGCGCATGGCCAATTCGTTGACCAGCAGGTCGCCGGAGTGGGTCTCGAACAGTTCGACCGCCATCGCGCCGGTGACCCCGAGCTCGGCCGCCAGACGCAGGGCCAGGGACTCCGCCTCGGTGGCCTTGGCCGCGGGCAGGTCCTGGGCGGGGGCGATGACCACCGCGCATTGACCGTCGCGCTGCACGGTCTCGACCACCGGCCAGGCGGCGGCCTGACCGAACGGGGACCGCGCCACCATGGCCGACAGCTCCCGCTTGAGATCCACCTTGGCCTCGGCCATGAGCGAGACCCCGTGCGCCAGCTGGTCTTCGATGATCGGCGCGGCCTCGGCGGCATCGGCGGGCATCCAGACGCCGCGGCCGTCGTAGCCGCCGCGCACCGCCTTGAGCACGAACGGCCAGCCGTGCTCGTCGGCGAAGGCCACCGCGTCGGCGACCGAGTGCACCTCGGTGTAGGCCGGAATCGGCACGCCGAGCTCGGCCAGCTTGGCGCGCATACGCAGCTTATCCTGGGCGAAGATGAGCGCCGACGGCGGCGGCTGCACGTTCACGCCCTCGGCGATGAGCGCCTCGAGGTGCGCGGTCGGCACGTGCTCGTGGTCGAAGGTCAGCGCGTGCGAGCCCACCGCGGCCTTGCGCAGCGCGGCCAGATCGTCGTGGCTGCCCAGCACGACCTCGGGCGTCACCTGGGCGGCCGGGTCGTCGGGGCGCTCGGCCAGCACACGCAGCCGTTGCCCGAGCGCGATGGCCGCCTGATGGGTCATGCGCGCGAGCTGGCCACCGCCGATCATGGTGACGGTCGGCATCGCGGAGGAATCGAAGGAACGGGCGCTCACGCTGCACCATGTTGTCATGGCACCCACCCGCGGCTCGTTAGCGGGTCGCATGACAGGTATCTGCCCCTATTTGTACCGGCACTCCGCGATCGGGACCGGACACGTAGACTCGCACCGTGTCATTTGTCGACGAAGTGGTAAACCGCCTGCCCGCGCCGCTGCGGGCCCTCGCGGACCGCCATTACGAACTCATCAAGTTCGCGATTGTCGGTGCGACTACGTTCGTCATCGACCTGGGCATTTTCTACGTCCTCAAATGGACGATCATGGACACCAAGCCGACTGTGGCGCGGATCATGTCCGGCACCATCGCGGTCATCGTGTCCTACATCCTGAACCGGGAATGGACCTTCGACAAGCGCGGCGGTCGCGAGAAGCACCACGAGGCGCTGCTGTTCTTCCTGGTCAGCGGCATCGGCGTGGGCCTGGCCGCGCTGCCGCTGTGGGTGTCGAGCTACGTGTTCGAGCTGCGCCAGCCCAATGTGAGTTTCACCGTCGAGAACATCGCCGACTTCATCAGCGCGTTCATCATCGGCAACCTGCTGCAAATGGCATTCCGCTTCTACTCCATGAAGAAGTGGGTGTTCCCCGACGAAATGCAGGAACTGCAGGACGAATTCGAGGACCTCGTCAGCGAGAACGAGGAGCAGCTCGGCCACAGCTGAGCGTGACCCGCAGGCGCACACCGCCTGTCGGACTTTCCCCAATTGTCGCGGTACCGCCGTGCAAACGTGCCTGCTGCGCGACCAGGGCCAAACCCAAACCGCTGCCCGGCGTTTCGCTGGCCCGGTAGAAGCGCTCGAAGACCCGCTCCCGATCCGCGGCGGGGATGCCGCGGCCGTCGTCGTCGATGGTCAGGACGGCATGATCGCCCTCGCACCCGGCGGTGATCTCGATACGCGCGGCCGCGCCGTGCCGGACCGCATTGGTGACGGCATTGTCGACGACCGAGCGCAGCCCGGCGGCCAAGCCGCGCAGGCGAATCGGCTCCACCTCCTCGGCCACGATGGTCACGCCCGGATTCGCCCGCCGCGCATCGTCGACGACCTGGTCGATGACCTGGCCCAGATCGATATCCTCCCAATCCGATTCGGTGGTCAGATCCCCGACCGCGAGGCGTTCCAGGGCGTACAGCGTGGATTCGAGGGAGCTCTGGGTGGTGAGGACCTCGTCGAGAATCTCCGCCCGCTCGGCATCCGAGAGCGGCATCGACCGGAGCACCTGAAGATCGGTTCGCATGGCGGTCAACGGCGTTCGCAGCTCGTGCGCGGCGGTCGCCGCGAAATCCCGCGCCGTGACCAGGGCTTCGCCGGTGTGGCGGCGCTCGGTGGCGATCCGCCCGAGCATGGTGTTCATGGCCGCGGCCAATTCCGTTGTCTCACTGGCCACGGGGTGGCGCGGCGTCTCCAGCGCCAGCCCCTCCCCCAGCCCGGCCGTGGCGACGGTCAGCCGCCGCAGCGGCACCACGGCCCGATGTGCGAAATACCAGCCCAGCAGGGCCGCCAGCGCCACACCCGCCGCGCCGATCCCCACGATCCGAATCCGCTGCTGTGCGGCCGAATCCGAGACCACGTCGTTCGGGACGGTGACCGCCACCGGATTGCCGTTCACCGCCACCGTGCGCGAGTACTCCGGGCTGCCCGGCGTGGCCCGCGAAATGGCCGTGTCCGGCAGCACGGCTGGGACATCGGGCAGCGTGGTCGGCAACGGCGAGGTCGTGTACCCGCTCGGGTCGGGCCGCGCGGGAGTGGCCGGGGTGAGCGCGATCGCGCTGATCACCCGGCCCGCTTGGCTCGCCGCATCGGTCGGGGCGATGGCGAACAGCACCACCGACATACCCGCCACCACCACCGCCGCCGTCGCCGCACTGGCCAGCGCGACTCGCGCACGCAGTGAAACAGGACCGCGGGGTCGCGGCATCCGGAACCTGGTCCGCATCCTGCGCGCGGCTTTCACGGCTCGGACCGCAGGACGAATCCGACGCCCCGGACCGTGTGGATCAGGCGTGGGCAGCCGGTGTCCTCGATCTTGCGGCGGAGGTAGGAGACGAACACATCGACCACCTTGGTCTGGGTTTCGAAGTCGTAGCCCCAGACCCGGTCGAGGAGCTGGGCGCGGGAGAAGACCTGGCCGGGCGCGGAGGCCAGCGCGGCGAGCAGGTCGAATTCGCGTTTGGTGAGGTCGAGGGGCGTGCCGTCGACCGCGGCGCGGCGCGCGCCGGCCTGGATCGTCAGCGGGCCCACGACCATGCGGTCATCGTCGATGTGGCTGGGCGCGGGCGCGCGGCGCAGCATGGCGCGCAGCCGGGCCACCAGTTCGCCCAGGTCGAAGGGTTTGGTGAGGTAGTCGTCGGCCCCGGCCTCGAGCGCGTCGATGCGGTCGGTGACCTCGGTGCGGGCGCTGAGCACGCCGATCGGGATGTCATTGCCCAGCGAGCGCAGCGCCGTGACCACCTGCACGCCGTCCAGATTCGGCATGTTCAGATCCAGCAGCATGGCCTGCGGGGCGTCGGTGGCGATATGGCGCAGCGCGGTGGCTCCGTCCGCCGCGGTCTCGACCTCGAAACCCGACATTCGGAGCCCCCGCGCCACGGCTGCCAGCACCCTGGGGTCGTCGTCTACAACCAGAATCCGGGGACTCGTCACGGATTCAGACGATACTGACGCAGGCTGAGCGCGATTCTCAGCGAAGCGGGGCGATGGTGATCGTGTCGGCCGGGGAGCCGGGTGCGACCGCCGCGCCGTGATCGTTCGGTACGACGGTCACGCCGCCGGGCTGCGCCGGCTGCAACGGCATGGCCGGGGTGGAGTCGGGTCCGACCGGGTGACCCGGAGCCGCCTGGACGACATTGCCGTCCCGGTCCTGGGTCACCGTGACACCCGGCCGGGCCGGTGTGCTCGACCCGGCGCTGCCGGTATTCGCCTGGCCCGCAATCGAATCCGGCGTCTCGGCATTGGCGACCGCGGGCAGGGCCAGCATTCCGAGGGCGGCGACTCCCAGCACCCCGGCGGTGACGGTGCGGCGCACGGTGAACTTCGGCATTGTGTCTCCTGTTCTTCGTCGACGATTGCTCGTCGCGTTCGGCGTTGACGAATCCAAAGGTAGGAAGCGACTTCTCAGCGCCGACTAATGAACGGTTAGAGAATCGATAGAAGATCAGCGCGGCTCGGTGCCGACCGCGATCGGCCGGGACGCGACTCCGGAGGAACCGAGGAAGACCGCGAACAGGGCGGGTCGGCGGCGTTGCAATTCGAGGCGTCCGCCATCGGCTTCGATCAGTGCCCGCGCCAGCGCCAGACCGACACCCGTCGATCCCGCGGCGGAGAAGCCCCGATCGAAGATGTGCGGGGCCAACTCATCTCGCACCCCGTCGCCCTCGTCGGCGACCTCCACCACCACCAGCGGCTCGCGGTCGTTCATGCGCCCGGCCACCGTGCGCACCGACACCGTGCAGGTGCCCCCGCCGTGCATGAGCGCATTGTCGACCAGCACCGCGACCGCCTCCCGCAATCGCGAACCCGTCACGGGCGCTTTGAGTGTCGGATCGCCGAGCAGCACCAGTTTGCGCCCCGCCTCGGCGAAGGGATGCCGCCATTCGGCGACGATGCTGCGCAATTCGGCGACCACCGGGACCGGATCCCGTTCGGCCGCACCCTCGTCGCGGGAGGCGCGCACCAGTTCGTCGATGGCGTCGGTGAGCCGATCCACCTGTGCCATGGCCTCTTCCGCCTCGTGCACCACCGCCGGATCGGTGTGCGCGGACAGCTCGTCCAGGCGCAGGCGCACGGCCGTGAGGCGGCTGCGCAACTGATGCGAGACGTCCGCGACGAGCGCGTGCTCACGTTGCAGTCGTCCCACGATTTCCACTGTGGCCGAATCCAATACGTCCGAGACGCGATCGAGTTCGGTGATGCCGTGGCGGCGCGGATCGGCGCGGAAGTCGCCCATGGCCAGCCGGGCCGCGCGGGCCGCCACATCCCGCAGCGGGTCGGCCACCCGGCGCGCGGTCACCACGGCCACCGCGATACCAGCGCCCAGCGAGATCAGTACCAGCCCGGCCACCGCGCCCAATGCCTGCAACTGCATGGAATGCACCGGCCCGGAAGGGACTTCGAGCCGCAGCGACCCGTCTCCGCCCATCGAGTAGGACTCCACCAGCGGATTCGCGACCGAGTCCGCGCCGATATCGACGTGGTGCACGCCCTCCTGCGCGGGATAGACGACGGTCAGCCTGCCGCCCTCCGGGACCAGCAGCCGCACCGAGTGCATGTCCAGCTCCCCGTGCACCAGCCCGTCGGACTGCTCCTGCCGGGTCACCTCCGCGGCAATGCTGATCAGCCGGTTCTGCAGCTCGTTGCGGTTGATGTCCTCGACCCACTGCCAGGCCGTGAAGGCCAGTGGCACACCGAGAACCAGGGTGGTGAGGGTCCGAGCGGCCACCATGGACAGCAGGATTCTGCGTCTCATCGTCGAGATGCCTCGCTTCGCCGGGCCGTCGGGGGTTCTCTGTGCCTGGAAGGGCTTATGCGCGCGGAAGGGCACAACAAGATCGGTTCGAGCGGAGGAGCTAGTCGGTATTGAAGCGGAAGCCTACGCCGCGCACCGTCACGATGCGGCGCTCGGCCACCGGTCCCTCGTCGCCGATCTTGCGACGCAACCACGACATGTGCATGTCCAGCGTCTTGGAGCCGCGCAGGTCGGCGTCACCCCACACCTCGCGCAGAATGGTCTCCCGGGAGACCACCTGCCCGGCTCGGTCGATGAGCACCTTCAGCAGCTCGTACTCCTTGTTGGCCAGGTTCACCTCGACGCCGTTCACCAGCACCCGGCGCGCCGCGGGCTCCAGCCGGATGCCGCCCACCTCGACCGCCTCGTCACCGATTCCGCTGCGGCGCAACAGCGCCCGCACCCGGGCCAGCAACTCGGCGAGCCGGAAGGGCTTGCCCACGTAGTCGTCCGCGCCGGCGTCCAGGCCGACCACGAAATCCACCTCGTCGGTGCGCGCGGTGAGCATGAGCACGGCCAGCTCCGCACCCCGCGCCCGCACCTGGCGGCACACCTCGAGCCCGTCCATCCCAGGCAGGCCGAGATCCAGGATGAGCAGGTCGTGACCGCCCTCCAGGGCCCGCTCCAGCACGGCGGGGCCATAGCTCTCCACGGTCACCGAATAGCCCTCACGGCCCAGCGCCCGCGACAGCGGCGCGGCAATGGCCTCGTCGTCTTCGGCCAGCAGTACTGCGGTCACGGAAACAGACTACGGGTTGGCCGGGCCGGAACCGTAGAAGCCGCCGCCGTTCGGATTGTTCTGCACCACATCGAAGACCTGGTGGTAGAGCATGGCGTGCACCTGCTGCACGTGCGGAATGTCGTCGTATTCCAGCGGATCCTCCGACGACGAACCGATGATCAGGGTGCCGGTGCCCAGCATGCGGTCGAACAGGCCATGGCGGAACTGCACATTCGAGATCCGGTTCATCGGAATGTCGATGCCGGTGTGGGTGAGCACGCCCTGCCGGATCAGCACCCGCCGATCGGTCACGATGAAATGCGTCGACTTCCAGCGAATCAGCGGAGCGGCGCTGCGCCACAGCGCGATTACCAGCCACAGCGCCAGAATGCCCAGCAGCAGACCGGTCTGGAGGGTGCCCTCGGTATTGCGGGCCGACACCCCGGCGCCGAATCCGGCCAATGCGGTGATCAGGATGAAAGTCACAGCGGGCCAGAACAACATCTTCCAATGCGGATGACGATGCAGCAGCAGCACCTCTTCGGGCGCCAGCGCTTCCTCGGGATAACCCATGCCCGAACCTTATCGCGCGCGGATGCCGGAATGCCTCACGCCGAGTGGCTGACCGGGGCACAATCGTGCGGTCGCCGGTACCATCGGCGGGCACGAGTTGCCCTGTTTCCGAGTTGTACCGCGCAAGATCTTCACGCTTGTCCCGAGCTAGACACCCGGTGTGCATGACACAGGAGGCGTGTGTGACCCGAGATTTGACGCAGTACCAGATACTTCGAGAGCTCGAACCGGTGGCCGAGGCGAATTTGAACCGGCACCTGTCGATGGCCAAGGAATGGCATCCGCACGATTACGTGCCCTGGGACGAGGGCCGGAATTTCGCCGCCCTGAGCGGGCAGGATTGGGATCCGTCGCAGTCGCGGCTGAGCGAGGTCGCCAAGATCGCGATGGTCACCAATCTGCTCACCGAGGACAATCTGCCCTCCTACCACCGCGAGATCGCGGAGAACTTCTCCCAGGACGGCGCCTGGGGCACCTGGGTGGGGCGCTGGACGGCCGAGGAGAACCGGCACGGCATCGTGATTCGCGATTACCTGGTGGTGACCCGCGGCGTGGATCCGGTGGCCCTCGAAGAGGCGCGGATGATCCACATGACCAATGGCGTGCGCTCCCCGGATGATTGGGGCGGATTTCTGGAGAATGTCGCGTATGTGACGTTCCAGGAATTGGCCACCCGGGTATCGCACCGCAATACCGGCAAGGTGTGCGACGACCCGGTCGCCGACCGCATGCTGCAGCGCATCGCCGCCGACGAGAACCTGCACATGATCTTCTACCGCACCCTGTGCAGCGCGGGCCTGGACCTGGCGCCCGACCAGGCCATGGAGGCGATCACCAAGGTGCTCACCCACTTCGTGATGCCCGGCCACGGCATGCCCAACTTCCGGCGCAACGGCGTCATGATGGCCAAGCACGGCATCTACGATCTGCGCCAGCATCTGGAAGAAGTGGTCGCTCCGGTATTGAAGAACTGGAATATCTTCGAGCGCAACGACTTCGGACCGCGCGGCGAGCAGGCGCGGGACCGCCTGGCCGCCTTCGTCGGCAAGCTCGGCGAGGACGTGGTCAAGTTCGAGGAGCAGCGCGACCGGATGCTGGCCCGCGAGGCCGCCCGGAGCGAATTGCAGACGGTCTGAACGTATTGCGGGTTGCGTACGTCTGAAACATGTTCGGTTCGCTAAGATGTGTCCCCCAGCCCGACGAGAGGAATTCCCTTGGGGGACGGCTACCTGGGCCGATACCGACTCGACGAACTGCTCGGCAGCGGCGGGTCGGCGGAGGTCTGGCGTGCGCACGACACCGTGGCGGACCGGACCGTCACCCTCAAGATGCTGGCCCCCGTGCTGACCGCCGACCGCGAATACCGCGAGCGCTTCGAGCGGGAGGCCCGGGCCGCATCACTGCTGCACGGTCCACACGTGGTGGCCGTGCACACCTTCGGTGAGCTCGAGGGGCGGCTGTTCATCGACTCGGAATTCGTGGACGGGCTCGATATCGAGGCGCTGCTGGAATGGGAAGGGCCGATGGACGCGGCCGCGGCCGTCGCCCTCATCGCGCAGATCGCCGACGCCCTGGACGAGGCGCATGCCGCGGGCCTGATCCACCGGGACATCAAGCCGCAGAACATCATCGTCGCCCCCGACGATGTCGCCTACCTCATCGACTTCGGCACCGCCCTCCAGGACGGCCAGACCGCCATCACCCAGACCGGCATGTTGGTCGGCACCCCCGCCTACATGGCTCCCGAACGCTTCGAGGGCGCCGCCTCACCCCGCTCCGACATCTACTCCCTGGGCTGCGTCCTCTACGAATGCCTGACCGGCGCACGCCCCTTCCGCATGCGCAACCCGGCCCAACTGATGCGCGCCCACCTCGACCGCACCCCCGAACCCCCCTCCACCCACGCCCCATCCGTACCGACCGCCCTCGACGCCGTGGTGGCCCGCGCCCTCGCCAAGAACCCCGGCGACCGCTATTCCACCGCAGGCGAATTCGCCGCCGCCGCCCGCGCCGCCCTCACCGCGACGGCCACCTCCGCCGAGCCCCGGCGTTCAGTGGGCGGGACGACCGCGCGACCGTAGCCATCCCCGCGCCGAACGGTCGCTCGTACCTGCGCGCAGCCGCCGCGACGACGGCGGATGCCCGTACCGTCGCGCTGTCGCGGAGCGAACCGGGTGGCGATCCGGCCCGCCGCTGGACTCGGCGGCGCGCGTTCACCACCGCGAGTTTCGCCGCCGCGGCCATCGTCATCGCGCTGGGAGCCGTCTGGCTCACCGAGCGTGCCGCCGCGCCGCAGGAGGACAGGCGCGCCCGGCTGCCGGAGACTCCGGTCATGGAAACGCGTGTGCAGCAGTCGATTCCATCGGTCACGGCGCAACCGGCCGAATCACCCGCGGCCGCACCGGCCCCGCCGACCTATGACGCTCCGATCCCCGGCCCGGCCGCGACCCGGGCCCCCGCGCCCGCCGAGCCCCGCCAACCGGGCCCCCGCGGACCCGGCAGAGATCAGGGCCCCGGCCCGGGCGGCGACCATGGCGGCCACCGACCGCGCCCGGGCAATTAGCTTCCGCGCCTCAGTATTCGGCGCGCAGGTGGGTGACGTCGCCTGCGGAGACGGCGCGGTCGCCGATGAGGAGGCGGCCGTTTTCGTCTATGCCGGTGGCGACGCCGGTGATGACCTCGCCGCCGGGGAGCTCGGCTCGGACCTCGCTGCGGATGGTGGAGCAGCGGTCCCGGTACACGGCCGAAATGTCCGCGATATCCCAGTTCGCGGCCTCCCAGGCGGCGAAACGGCCGGAGAATTCGCGCAGGATCGCGATCACCAGGGCGGTGCGGTCCGGGTCGTCGACGCCGGAGAGCAGCAGCGAAGTGGCATGGGGCACGGGAAGTTCCGCCTCGGTGAGGCTCACGTTCAGGCCCACGCCGACCACGACGGCGGGATCGGTTCCGGTGGCGGCGATTTCGGCCAGGATGCCGGACAGCTTGCGGCCCTCGACCAGAACATCATTGGGCCACTTCAGAACTGCCTTCACCCCGGTCGCCGCGCGCACCGCGTCCACCACCGCGACACCGGTCAGCAAGGGCAGCCAGCCCAGCGCCGCCGGATCGATGCCGCGCACCCGCACCAGCAGCGACATGGCGAGCTGCGCCCGGGGCGGGCTCACCCACTGCCGGTCGTGCCGCCCGCGCCCGCGCTCCTGCGTCTCCGCGATCAGCACCAGCCGATCCGCACTCGAATCCGCGGCCCGCGCAACCAGATCCGCATTGGTCGAACCGGTCGACTCGACCACCTCGACGGCCGAGAAGAACCCCAGCCCCGGCACCTCGCGAACACTCCGGGCCAGCAAGTCGGCATCCAGCGGCAACCTCTCCATGCCCGGCCACGCTACTCCGGGGGCGGACGACGCAAAGGGCGGGCCCGAATCCGGACCCGCCCCGGTCTGCGCGACACCCCCAGCGGCCGCGCAGGCCCGATCAGGTTGCGCGGCCGGTGGACGCGGGCACCGCCCGCAGCATGGCCCCCAGAGCGTCGAACAGGCCGACGAGGGCGTACTCGGAAGCGGACTCGTCCGCACAGTCCAGCGCGGCGAGATCGCCCATCATCGCGTCTGTTCCGGTGTTCATCTTGTCGTTGTCGGTGTCGCGAGGGCCGCCTTCGCGCGGCGTCTCGCTGAAACTCGCTTCGGTCACTGTCGGTTCCGGGTCCTGGACACGCCAGGCGGTGAACGACGCCGCCGCCGCTCGGTCTGCCACGTGTCTACTCCAGCTCCACATAACCGCCTCCCCTGGTCGTCGGTTTTCGGATGCGACTTCAGGGTCCCCTACGACCGGGTGTGAGCACGACCGATTTTTGTCAGGAAAACCGCATGACAACTGGTAGAGGCATGTTTTCGAGGGCTATGGCATTATCCGGACCGGAAACGGATACGTGGTCCGGAGCCGGATTCAGGCGTCGATCGGCTCCAGACCCAACGCGCCCGCGGTGAAGCGTCGCACGCTCTCCAGGCCGTCGGCCAGCGCCGGGGCGTATCCGTCGCGCGCCCAACCGGTCACGGTCGCGGTGCCATCGGCATTGGGGCGGACGCCGATCTCGGCGACCAGTTCGGCGGTGGTGGGCACGCACACCGCCCACGAGAAGTGGCTCTCGTCGGCCCATTCGGCCGTGCGCCGGGCGACGTAATCCGGATCGGTGATGCCGCCGTCGGCGAGGGCGGGGCGGTCGTCGATGCGCTCGTCGGCCCGCAGCGCGCGCAAATACCAACTGCCCGCATTGATCTCAATGGGTTCCATCAGTCCTCCGATCGCCGATCCAGCCGCCGCTGCCGCCGTTCGTCGCGGTGCTCCTGCCGCGACCGCCGCCTGCCGCCGCCCTGCCCGCCGAAGAGCACCGCACCGGCCAGCGGAATCAACAGGAAGACCCACCACTGATGGGTGACGATCGCGACGATCACCGCCAGGATGGTCACCACCGGCATGATCCGCTCGGGTCGCGGCAGCCTCAGCCCCGACTTGGCCGGTGCCGCAACGCTCTTCTCCCCCACCGATTCGGGCAGATCCGTGAACACCCGCTCCAGGTCGCCGCGCGTGAGCGCCGCGGCCACGATCCCGCTGCGCTCGTCGAACTCCGCCACGCTGAGCCGCCCCGCCGCGAAATGATCCGATAGCCGCTTCATCGCGTCCTCGCGCTCGGCGGTACCGATACGAATTTCGGGTGGTTCAGCCATGCCACGACATTAGCGCGAGTGGCCGCCCACCTTGCAGGTGAGCGGCCACTCGCGAATTGCCTTGCGGCCCCGGCTCCGGGGTTCGGGGGCGAAGCCCCCCGAGAGTCCCGAGAGTTGGGCCTTACTTACTTGATCTCGGCCAGGACGGTGCCCTGGGTGATGGCCGCGCCGGCCTCCACCGCGAGTCCGGTGATGACACCGGCCTTGTGGGCGGTGACCGGGTTCTCCATCTTCATGGCCTCGAGCACCACGACCAGGTCGCCCGCCTCGACGGACTGGCCCTCTTCGACGGCCACCTTCACGACGGTGCCCTGCATCGGGGCGGTCACGGCGTCACCGGAGGCGGCACCCGCGCCCGCGCCACCGCGCTTGCGCGGCTTCGGCTTCTTGCGCACCACGCCATTGCCCGCGGGGGCAGCGGCGGCGCCGACCGAGAACTGGCCCGGCAGCGACACTTCCAGGCGACGGCCGCCGACCTCGACGACCACCTTCTGCCGCGGCGCCTCTTCGTCATCCTCGATGGCGACGGCACCGGCGTAGGGCTCGATGGTGTTGTCCCACTCGTTCTCGATCCACTTGGTGTAGACGTCGAACTTCTCGCCGTCGCCGACGAACGCCGGGTTCTCGACAATGTGGCGGTGGAACGGGATGACCGTGGCCAGACCCTCGATCTGGAACTCGGCCAGCGCGCGGGCGGCGCGCTGCAGCGCCTGCTCGCGGTTCTCGCCGGTGACGATCAGCTTGGCGAGCATGGAGTCGAACGGGCCGCCGATGACCGAACCCTCGACGACACCGGAGTCCACGCGCACGCCGGGGCCCGCGGGCTCGCGGTACACCACGACCGGGCCGGGGGCGGGCAGGAAGCCGCGCCCGGCGTCCTCACCGTTGATGCGGAACTCGAAGGAGTGGCCGCGCGGGGCCGGATCCTCGGTCAGGGTCAGCTCGTGGCCCTCGGCAATGCGGAACTGCTGGCGCACCAGGTCGATTCCCGCGGTCTCCTCGGTGACCGGGTGCTCGACCTGCAGGCGGGTGTTCACCTCGAGGAAGGACACGGTCTCGCCCTGCACCAGGTACTCCACGGTGCCCGCGCCGTAGTAACCGGCCTCGCGGCAGATGCGCTTTGCGGACTCGTGGATCTTGCCGCGCACCTCGTCCGAGAGGAACGGCGCGGGCGCCTCCTCGACCAGCTTCTGGAAGCGGCGCTGCAGCGAGCAGTCGCGGGTGCCGGCGACCACGACATTTCCGTGCTTGTCGGCGATGACCTGAGCCTCGACGTGGCGGGCCTTGTCCAGGTACTGCTCCACGAAGCACTCGCCGCGGCCGAAGGCGGCGATGGCCTCGCGGGTGGCGGACTCGAACAGCTCTGGGATCTCCTCGATGGTGTGCGCGACCTTCATGCCGCGACCGCCACCACCGAAGGCGGCCTTGATGGCCACCGGAACGCCGTACTCCTTGGCGAACGCCACGACCTCGTCGGCGTTCTTGACCGGATCCTTGGTGCCCGCGGCCATCGGCGCGCTGGCGCGCTCGGCGATGTGGCGGGCGGTGACCTTGTCACCCAGGTCGCGGATGGACTGCGGCGAGGGGCCGATCCAGATCAGCCCGGCGTCGATCACGGCCTGCGCGAAATCGGCGTTCTCGGAAAGGAAGCCGTAGCCGGGGTGGATCGCGTCCGCGCCGGCCTTGGCGGCGGCGTCGAGAATCTTGTCGAAGACCAGGTACGACTCGGCCGAGGTCTGGCCGCCCAGCGCGAAGGCCTCATCCGCGAGCTTCACGAACGGCGCGTCGGCGTCCGGCTCGGCGTACACCGCGACGCTGGCGATGCCCGCGTCCTTGGCAGCCCGGATCACGCGCACGGCGATCTCGCCTCGGTTGGCTACGAGGACCTTCGTGATCTGCGCGTTGGCATGGTTGGGCACTGAGCCTCCTGTGCTCTGGAAACTTTCGTCTTCGGGATTGTAGGCATCGTGCCAACAAAGCCCGAACGGGGATAGGGCTACTTGGCAGTAGGCCCGAAGAGTGAGCAATCCGACTCCCGGAACCCACCATTTTAGAACCTGTTCTACCAGACTCCCGCGGCAACCCCGTCTGTGAATCACACCGAGGGGGTCGGAGCGTTACGAGCTTGCCACGCTCGCGGGAACCCCGCCGGGTTCTGCACCGATCACGATAGGCGCACCGACTGCATTGGCCCATTCGGTCCAGGAGCCGTCGTAGTTGCGAACGCCGTACAAGCCCAGCAGATGGGTCAGGACGAACCAGGTCAGGGCCGAGCGCTCGCCGATGCGGGAGTAGACCAGCGGCGCAATGCCGTCGGCGACACCGCCGTAGATGACATCGAGCTCGGCGCGCGGGCGGAACCGGGTGTCCGCGCCGACCGAGGAGGTCCAGGGGATGTTCACTGCCGTCGGGATGTGGCCCGCGCGCAGCGCCTGCTCCTCGGGCCGATCGAGAACGACGAGCTCCCCGGTGTACTCGTCGAAGGCGCGCGCGTCGATGAGCGGCCCGCCCAGATGCGCCTGCACGTCCTGACGGAAGGCGCGCGAGGTCTTGTCGTCACGGTCGACCACCGGGTATTCGCCGAGTCCCGCCGCGGGCACCTCGAATGTGGTGTCGCGGGCCTCGGAGATCCAGGCGTCGCGGCCGCCGTCCAGCAGGCGCACGTCCTCGTGTCCGAAGAGGGAGAACACCCACAGGGCGGCGGCCGCGGTGCCGTTGGATTTGTCGCCGTAAATGACCACGGTGTCATTGCGCTCGATGCCCTTGACGCGCATAAGGTTGGCGAAGGCCGCGCCGTCGACGACATCTCGGGTACGTGGATCGATCAGCTCGGAACGCCAGTCGATCTTGATGGCACCCGGGACATGACCGATGTCGTATAGCAATATGTCTTCGTTGGACTCGATGATCTTGAGTCCCGGCGTGCCGATGTTTGCCGACAGCCACTCTGTGGTTACTAGTCGGTGAGGATGTGCGTAGGAGCCGAAGGATTGATGCGGATCCGGAACGACGGGCACGTTGTGGTCCTTCACGCGTGGTGGGTTAGGTATTGGCGGTTCGAATCTCAACACCGATCGTAGGCATGTGGTGGTTGCGAAACTCGTTTCAGATCACGAATCGGATGATTGGGCGAATTAAGCGCAGCTTCATCCGATAAAGTCTCTCGAGAGGAGGGGTGAGCTATGTCCGATTCTTGGCCGCGACGGCGACTGCTTGCGATCCTACGGGGCGCCAGCGAGCCTCTCGATGCCCAGGAACTGGCGCGCGTCACCGGCCAGCATGTGACCACGGTTCGTTTCCATTTGGACGTCCTCACCCGGGAATCACTGGTCCGCCAATTCCAGCAGCCACCGCGCGGCCGCGGCCGTCCCCGCATCGGCTATACGGCGGTGCAGCGATCGGTGGGTTATCAGGAATTGGCGCAGGTGCTCGCCGATCAGCTGGGCAGCGATCCGCGCCGCCGATCCGAGGCCGCCATCTCCGCCGGACGCGCCTGGGGCGCGAAGCTCGAGGCGGTGGACCAGCCCATCGAATCGCTCGAGGACGCCAAGGACCTCACCGTCACCCTGATGTCGGAGCTCGGCTTCGCGCCCGAGCGCGACCACGCCAGCGAGACCGAAGAGTCGGCCCTGATCCGCATGACCGCCTGCCCGCTGCGCGAACTCGCGCGCACCCACTCCGAGGTGGTGTGCGGCGTGCACCTGGGCCTCATGCGAGAAGTGCTGGACCGCAATGGCGGCCGGGAGAGCATGAACGTGCGCCTGCACCCGTTCGTGGAACCCGAACTGTGCGTGGCGCGTCTGGAACTGCTGCGGGACCGCACCGGCGACGCCGCACGCGAGGAGGGGCAACCGGTCAACACCGGCGAACCCCGATTAGCGACCTCGCCCGGCCGCATCGCACCGCAATTACGCGCGGCCACCGACCCACAGCTGCGCAATGCCGACGCCCACCTCGGCAAGCAGTCGACGAACCAGTGGTAGCCCGATACCGATCACGCTCGACGGGTCACCGTCGATCTTGTCCACGAACCAGCCGCCCAGGCCGTCCAGGGTGAAGGAACCGGCCACCTGCAGCGGCTCACCCGTCGCGATATAGGCGTCCAGCTCCTCGGGCTCGGGCTTGGCGAAATGCACGGTGGTGCAACTGCAATCCGCGGCCTCGGCGACGATCTCGCCGTCGCGCAGCCGCAGCACGCTGTGCCCGGTCAGCAGATCCGCGCTGCGCCCGGCCATTTCGGCCCAGCGGGTGCGCGCCACCTCGGGGGTCCCGGGCTTGCCCTGGAGTACGCCGTCCACGAGCAGCATCGAATCGCAGCCCACCACAACGGAATCGGCGAAGTCCGGATCGGCGGCCAACTGCCCCGCGATCTCCCGGGCCTTGGCGTGCGCCAGCTCGACGACCACCCGGTCGGGCGCGGTCTCCGCGGGCAGTGCCGCGATCACCGCGTCCTCGTCCACATGGGACACCCGCACCACCGGTTCGACGCCCGCGTTGCGCAGGACGCCGAGCCGAGCCGGGGATTGTGACGCCAGTACGAAGACGGTCACCGGCCGTCAGTCGCGCAGGTGCGAGAGCGCCGGGAAAGCGTAGGGCGAGAACGGCGAGGAGCCGCGGTGCAGCAGGGTGGGGCGGCCCCACATGTCGGCCGGGCCCTTGTCGGCCGGGGCGGCCGAGGCGCTCGCCGCGGCGGCGAACACGGCGACCAGGGCGGCCAGTTCGAGATCGGTCGGGTTGCCCTTGAGGACCTGGATGACCGGTCCGGTGCTCGGGAGCTCGATCTCGGTGACGGCCGTATCGACGGCGTCGGCCAACTCGTCGACGGCTAGATCCAGTTCGGCGGCGCGCAGCACTTCTTCATCGGCCATGGTCGTCACAGCGCCAGTCCTCCTGTCCGTTCGCCGCAGGGTGTGCGGCGCGTTCGCGGCCCGAATGTGTTCGGTGGACCGCAAACGGTATTCGATACAACCCTCGACGACGAGGGCCATTCCTGAACATCTTTGCTCGGATGAGGCGATCGTGCGCGGTACGAGTCCTTCGTCCCATTGGGTCGAGTGTGCCTCGTCCCAATGGACAGTGTGCGCCCCATACCGCGCCTATCGCATTTTCAGAGCGGAATGTTGCCGTGCTTCTTCGGCGGCAGGGACACCATCTTGCGCTCCAGCAGCCGCAGCGCCGACACGATCTGGCCGCGGGTGTGCGAGGGCGGGATGACCGCGTCCACGTAGCCGCGCTCGGCCGCCACGTACGGGTTGACGAGGGTGTCCTCGTACTCGTTCTGCAGCTCCAGTCGCAGGGCGTCGACGTCGTTGCCCTCGGCGGCCGCGGTCTGCAGCTGCTTGCGGTAGACGAAACCGACCGCGCCGGAGGCGCCCATGACCGCGATCTGAGCGGTCGGCCACGCCAGGTTCACATCCGCGCCCATGTGCTTGGAACCCATGACGTCGTAGGCGCCGCCGTAGGCCTTGCGGGTGATGATTGTGATCTTGCCCACTGTAGCCTCGCCGTAGGCATAGAGCAGCTTCGCGCCGCGGCGGATGATCCCGTTGTATTCCTGGCCGGTGCCGGGCAGGAAGCCGGGCACGTCGACCAGGGTGATGATCGGGACATTGAAGGCGTCGCAGGTGCGCACGAAGCGCGCGGCCTTCTCCGAGGCGTCGATGTCGAGGCAGCCCGCGAACTGCGAGGGCTGGTTGGCCACGAAACCGACGCTGCGGCCGTCGATCCGGGCGAAGCCGACGATCACGTTCATCGCGCGCTCGGCCTGGACCTCGAGGAACTCCTCGTCGTCCACCAGGCGCTTGATGACCTCGTGCATGTCGTAGGGCTGGTTCGGCGAGTCCGGGACGATGGTGTCCAGCTCGAGGTCGGCCTCGGTGAGGTTCTCCTCGATGGCGCCCGCGGCGGCGGTGGCCGGGAAGCGCGGGGCCTCGGCGCGGTTGTTGCTCGGCAGGTAGCTCAGCAGGTCGCGGACGTAGTCCAGGGCGTCCTGCTCGCCGGAGGCGACGTAGTGCGCGACACCGGACTTCACCATGTGGGTGTGGGCGCCGCCCAGCTCCTCCATGGTGACCTCTTCGCCGGTGACGGTCTTGATGACGTCGGGGCCGGTGACGAACATCTGCGAGGTCTGGTCGACCATGACCACGAAGTCGGTCAGGGCGGGCGAGTAGACGTGGCCACCCGCGGCCGGGCCCATGATCAGCGAGATCTGCGGGATCACGCCGGAAGCCTGGATGTTGCGGTGGAAGATCTCGCCGTAAAGGCCCAGGGAGACAACGCCTTCCTGGATGCGCGCGCCCGCGCCCTCGTTGATGCCGACCAGCGGGCGGCCGGTGCGCAGCGCCAGGTCCATCACTTTGACGATCTTCTCGCCGTAGACCTCGCCCAGCGAGCCGCCGAAGACGGTGACGTCCTGGGAGAAGATGCAGACGTCGCGGCCGTCGATGGTGCCGTAGCCGGTGACCACGCCGTCGCCGAGCGGACGCTGGTCCGCGAGGCCGAAGTTCACGCTGCGGTGGCGAGCGAGCGCGTCGAGTTCGACGAACGAGCCTTCGTCCAGCAGGGCCAGGATGCGCTCGCGCGCGGTCATCTTGCCCTTGGCGTGCACCTTGTCGACCGCGGCCTCACCCATCGGGTGCTTGGCCTCTTCCAGCCGATTGCGCAGGTCAGCAAGCTTGCCGGCGGTGGTGTGGATATCGGGGGCACCTGCCGAACCCGGCGTAGGCTGATGCTGGACACTCGTCATGACGGGGAGTGTAACCAGTACCAGAGCCTCTTTGTAATCCCGGCGGGGCTACCCGCGAGTATGGTTATTGACTACTCGCCAGTTAAAACTCCCTGGTAGGGGCACGATTCCGCCCCGCGAATCCCCTAATCTCGAGCCAAAATCCCAGGGGCCCGGTCACTCCCGCCCAGTGGGTGTTTCGCTCAGCGCATGACGCCGGTGTGGCCCGTGGAGTAGCGACCCGGCTGGGGCCAGATGGTGAGGCCGTGCGCGCCGCGGCCGACGGGGATGCGGGCCAGCAGTTTCCAGTCGACGATGTCGATGGCGTAGACCTCGCCGTGGTGGCGTCCCGAGACCCAGAAGACGCGGCCGTCGGCGGACAGGTTGCCCATATCGGGGCTGCCGCCGCCGGGGATGTGCCAGGTGTTGGCGAGTCGCCCGGTCGCGAAGTCCCAGACCGAGATGCTGCCCTCCTTGCGATTGGTGATGAGCATCTGCTTGGAGTCGCGGGTGATGTAGAGGCCGTGGGTGCCGCCGCCGGTCTGGATGAAGCCGGTGTTGTCGAAGGTCTTGGCGTCGAAGACGTAGACGCCGTCGGCCATCATGTCGGCCACGTAGAAGGTGCGGCCGTCGGGCGAGAGCTTCACGTCCTGGGGCATGCCGGAGCGGCCGCCGGGCAGATCGATCATGCGCAGCAGGGTCAGGCCCGCGATGTCGACGACGGCCATGCGGCCGCTGAATTCGCAACTGACCAAGGCGGTCCGGCCGTCTGCGGTGAAGTCCATGTGATTGACGCCGGTGCAGTCGGGCACCGCGATGTCGTGCAGTTGCTGCCAGCTGTGCGGGTCGCAGAAGTCGAGCGACCGGTCCGCCTCGGCGACCACGAGTGCGTATTTGCCGTCCGGGGTGAAGTACATGTTGTACGGGTCGCGCACGGGGATCGGGTCGCCGGGCTTGCCGGTGCGCGGGTCGATGGGCAGCAGGCTGCCACTGCCGAGGGGCAGGTCGTTGTTGGCGTAGAGCATCTGCATGTCGTAGGCGGGGACGACGTGCTGGGGTTCGCGGCCGCCGGACGGGAAGGTGTCGACGACCTCGAAGCTGACCGGGTCGATGACGGTGATGGTGTTGGACTCGCTGTTGGGGACGTAGACGCGGGTCGGCTGATCCGCCACGGCCGGACCGAGTTCGCGGGTGGCCGCGTAGACGTCGGTGGGCGAGAGCGGCGGCGGCATGCCGGGTAGCAGGTTCGGCACCTCGACGGCCGCCGGCGTGGCACCGGCGGCGGGAGCCGAGGGTGTGGGCGATTGCGACGCGGTGCCGGATTCACCACTCGAGCAACCGGCCAGCATTACAACGGAGAGGATCAGACCCAGACCTGCACGGCGCGCGATCACAGCGCGCATCGTTCCACGAATACGTTGCGGCGAGCTGACATGCCGTCGAATATTAGGCGGCCGCACGGGGGTTCGCGGCGCGTTCGCGGAATCCCGCGCCGGACCGGAAAGACCTTTCAGCTTCGTTCTGGTTACTTGCCGCGGCCATCGCCCACGCCTTGGCTTCCGTGACAACGTGAACGATTCCGGGACCACCGCGCCGACATCTACTCCCTCGGCTGCACCCTCTACCACTTGCTCACCGGCGAGGTGCCCTTCCCCAGCACCACCCTCGGCGCGGTCATCCACGCCCACCTCACCCTGCCCCCACCCCGTCCCCCCACCCGGCGGCCCGGCCTCCCACCCGCCCTCGACGAGGTCATCGCCACCGCCATGGCCAAGGATCCCCAGCAGCGCTACCCGACACCTGCGCGGCCCTCGCCGAGGCCGCCCAGATCGCCCTCGCACCAACGCAATCCGCCGCCGAAGCGGGGCCGGCCATCGTCGCAGAACCGGAAGAGACGGTCGTCAACAGGCCCGCCCCCACCGAGATCAATCCGGCGGGATCGATCGAACCGTCCGCCTGTGGGACCCCCGAACCGGCGGGCCGATCGGAGAACCGTTGGGCGGCAACTCGAATCCGCTGATCTCGCTCGCCTTCAGTCCCGATGGCGCACTCCTCGCGACCGCGGGTAACGATTGGACCGTCCACCTGTGGGATCCGCGCACTCGCCAGCCGATCGGCGAGCCGCTCGCCTACGAAGCCGAAGGCCGGCACGTGATCGCCTTCAGCCCCGACGGCAACATCCTCGCGGGCATCTTCAGCGATCAGGCCGTGCGCTTCTGGGATCCCCGCACGCGTCGGCCGATCGGGGAACCGCTCACCGGACCCGACATCGGCGCGATCACCACGATCGCGTTCAGCCCTGACGGTGCGGTCTTCGCCGCCGCGAGCCACGCCGGAATCGTCCACCTGTGGGATCCGCGTACCCATCAGGCGATCGGCGATCCGCTGACCGGTCACACGTCCTACGTGTCCTGTCTCGCGTTCAGCCCCGACGGGACCGTCCTCGCCAGCGCCGACGGCGACGGACCGATACGGCTCTGGGAGCTGTAGGACCGACTGCCGTGCAGGCACTCAGCGCAGCACTCGATCCAGGGCGTCGACCGCCTCGTCGAGTTCGGCCGCGGTGACGGTGAGGGGCGGGCGGAAGCGGATACCGCGGTCGCCGGTGCCGAGGATGAGGATGTGCTCCTCCTCGCGCAGGCGGGTTACCACCTCGTTGCGCAACTCGGGGGTGGCCAGGGTGATGGCGCACATCAGGCCGCGACCTCGGGGGTCGGTGACTTCCGCATGGGCGGTGGACAATTCGGTCAAGCGGGTGAGCAGGTGGGTGCCGAGATCGCGGACTCGGGAGACCAGGTGCTCGTGCTCCACGACCTCGAGGACGCGCCGCGCCCGGACCATGTCGGCGAGGTTGCCGCCCCAGGTGGAGTTGAGGCGAGAGCTGACATGGAAGACGTTGTCGAAGACCTCGTCGACGCGACCGCCCGCCATGATGCCGCAGACCTGGGTCTTCTTCCCGAAGGCGACGATGTCGGGCTCCAGGCCGAGCTGCTGGTAGGCCCAGGTGGTGCCGGTCATGCCGACGCCGGTCTGCACCTCGTCGAGGATGAACAGGGCGTCGTTGGCGTGGCAGAGCTCCTGGATCGAGCGCAGGAATTCCGGGCGCAGATGCCGGTCGCCGCCCTCGCCTTGAATCGGCTCGGCAATGAAACACGCTATGTCGTGCGGGTTTTCGGCGAAGGCGCGGCGGGCCTGGTCCAACGCGTGCGCCTCGGCGGCCTCGATGTCGGGGTGATCCGGTCCGATATAAGGGGTGTCGATGCGCGGCCAGTCGAACTTGGGGAAGCGCGCGGTCTTGACCGGGTCGGTGTTGGTGAGCGAGAGCGTGTATCCGGTGCGGCCGTGGAAGGCTCCGGTCAGGTGCAGCACCTTGGTGCCGAGTTCCGGTGCGCGCCCGTGCATTTCATTGTGGCGCGACTTCCAGTCGAAGGCGGTCTTGAGGGCGTTCTCGACCGCGAGGCCGCCGCCGTCGATGAAGAACAGGTGCGGTAGTCGCGGATCGCCCAGCACGCGCACGAAAGTGTCCACGAAGCGCGCCATTTCGACGGTGTAGACGTCGGAGTTGCTGGGCTTGTTGAGCGCCGCGGCGGTGAGGTTGGCCAGGAAGTGCTTGTCGCCGAGCAGGGCCGGATGGTTCATGCCGAGCGTGGAGGAGGCGAAGAAGCCGAACATGTCGAGGTACGCCGTGCCGTCGCGGGCGTCCACGAGTCGGCGCCCGCGCGATTTGCGCAGATCAAGTACCAGGTCGAAGCCGTCGGCGAGAATGCTCGCGGACAGGATCTCATGCACCCGGGCGGGGGTGACCAGTGTGGTTTCGGCTGCCGCCCCGAGCCGATCGAGTTCGAGGGTCACGCCACCCAGCGTAAATGAACTTTTACGGCCAGGACCGTAAGTTCCGAAAAGTTTACGAGCGAGACCGGGCTGTCACCTGAATGTCTGCGGCCTACTCGGCTCTACTTGTCATAGAATGTCTGCAGGATGATGGTGCTACGGGTCCGGACATTGGCCGTCGCCCGGATCTCCTGCAGTAGTTGTTCCAGATGCCTCGGCGAGGCCACCCGCACCATCAGCATGTAGCTTTCGTCGCCCGCCACCGAGTGGCAGGCCTCGATGCCCGGAATGTGCTGCAGCAGTGCGGGTGCGTCATCGGGCTGCGACGGGTCGAGAGGAGTGATCGCGACGAAGGCCGACAGCATCTGCCCCAACGCCTCGGGATCGACATTCGCCGTGTAGCCGCGAATCACGCCCCGCGCCTCGAGGCGCCGCACCCGAGACTGCACCGCGGACACCGAAAGGTTCGCCTTCTCCGCCAGATTGGACAGGGTGGCGCGACCATCGGCAATCAGCTCACGGATCAGCAGTCGATCGATGTCGTCGAGTACGGGTTTCGCCGGTGTATCCGCCATCAGCGAAGGCTAACGCAGCGAACCGCACTCGGTGCCGGAACCCAACCTGGAGCATGTAATGAGTCACGCACTGTCAGACCTGGCGAACAGTGAGCTACGTGAGCGGGCGGAAAACCTGCTGCGTCGGCTGGGTGTCGAACCGCCCGCGCCGGGTGAACTCGCGGCGCGCACCCCGATCACCGGCGGTGAGCTGATCAGCCTGCGCCCGAGCGATTCCGCCGAGGTGGAGTCCGCCATCGCGCGCGCCCACGCGGCGTTCCGGGGCTGGCGGACGGTGCCCGCGCCGCAGCGGGCGGGAGTGGTGCGGCGACTCGCGGCCCTGCTCACCGAGCATCAGGACGAACTGGGCGAACTCGTCACCCTCGAGGCGGGCAAGATCGGGCCGGAGGCGCGCGGCGAGGTCCAGGAGATGATCGATGTCTGCGAGTTCGCCATCGGGCTCTCGCGGCAGCTGTACGGGAAGACCATGCCCTCGGAGCGGCCCGGGCATCGGCTCATGGAGACCTGGCATCCGCTCGGGGTGGTCGGGGTGATCTCGGCGTTCAACTTCCCGGTCGCGGTGTGGGCGTGGAATACCGCCATTGCGCTGGTGTGCGGGGACACGGTGGTGTGGAAGCCGTCGGAGGCGACGCCGTTGACCGCGCTGGCCTGTCACGCGCTGCTGCGGCGGGCGGCGCTGGAGGTGGGCGCGGATCCCGAAGTGCACCAGTTGATTCAGGGCGCGGCGACGGTCGGCGAGCAGCTGGTCGACGATCCGCGGGTGGCCCTGGTGAGCGCCACCGGGTCGGTCCGGATGGGTCAGCTGGTCGCGCCGCGGGTGGCGGCCCGGTTCGGGCGTTGCCTGCTGGAGCTGGGCGGGAACAACGCGGCCATCGTGACGCCGTCGGCGGATCTGGAGTTGGCCACGCGGGGAATCGTTTTCGCGGCGGCGGGCACGGCCGGACAGCGGTGCACGACGCTGCGGCGGCTGATCGCCCACGTGGATGTCGCAGGGCCGCTGCTGGATCGGATTTCGGCCGCGTATCGCCAACTGCGAGTGGGTAACCCGCTCGAGGAAGGCGTTCTCGTCGGCCCGCTCGTCAATGAACGGGCCTACGAGGGCATGCGGACGGCGCTGGACAAGGCGCTGGCCGACGGTGGCGAATTGGTCTGCGGTGGTGAGCGAGTCGAGGGGCCGGGCGAGAACGCCTTCTATGTCCGGCCCGCCATTGTGCGCATGCCCGCGCAGACCGCGGTGGTACGGGAGGAGACCTTCGCGCCGATCCTCTACGTGCTGACCTACCACGATCTGGATGCGGCCATCGAGCTGCACAACGCTGTGCCGCAGGGGCTTTCGTCGTCGATCTTCACCCAGAACCAGCGCGAGGCCGAGCGGTTCCTGGCCGCCGACGGGTCGGACTGCGGCATCGCCAATGTCAATATCGGCACCTCGGGGGCCGAGATCGGCGGGGCATTCGGCGGCGAGAAGCAGACGGGTGGCGGCCGGGAATCCGGGTCGGATTCCTGGAAGGCGTATATGCGCCGGGCAACCAATACCGTCAACTACTCCACCGAACTGCCGCTGGCGCAGGGCATTCGGTTCGAGTGATCAGTCCTCGGCGGTGATGGCGCGCACCTGCTCCTCGTAGCGGGCCCGGACCTGCTCGTCGGCGGGGTGCAGGGCGCGGTCGCCGTTGAAGAGCCTGCGCACCAGGCGCACCGCGGGCTCGGGGGCGGCGGCCAGGGCTACATCGGTGGGGCCCAGGTAGTTCGGGACGGCGACCTCGGCGCGGCGGGTGCGCACCGTGCCGAGGATGGCCTCGGCCACGTCCTCTGGATCGACGGTCGGCATGCCGCCGCCGAGGGCCATGCCCGAGGACAGGCGGGTGCGCACGGCCGAGGGCATCACGCAGGAGACGCTTACGCCGTGCGGCGCGAACTCCAGACGCGTTGCGGCGGAAAGGCCGACGGCGGCGAACTTGCTGGCGTTGTAGACGGCCAGACCGGCGAGCGGGATCTTGCCCGCCAGCGAGGCCACGTTCACGACGTGGCCGTGGCCGCGATCGATCATGCCGGGGACCACGGCGCGCATGCCGTGGATGAGGCCCCAGACATTGACGTCGATGGTGGTGTGGCCCACCGCGTCCGGCTCGTCGAGGAAGGATCCGGCGGGCATGACACCGGCGTTGTTGACCAGGATGTCGATGCGGCCGAAGTCGGCGACGGCCTTGTCCCACTGGCCGCGGTCACGCACGTCGAGCTCGAATGCTTCGGCTCCCAATGCGGCCGCGGCGGCCTGGGCGGCGGCGGTGTCCACATCGGCGATGGCGACCTGCGCGCCCTTGCTCGCGAACAGTTCGGCGGTGCACTGGCCGATGCCGCGGCCAGCGCCGGTGATGAGGACCCGCGCGCCGTCGAGATCGATTGCGGGGTAGTTGTTTCCGAGGATGCTCATGCGAATTCTCCCTGCTCGACCTGGCGACGGGTGCTGCCCAGGCTGTGTTCGAAGGTGGCGAGGCGGCGGCGGCCGTCCATGAAATTGGGGCCCATGACCACGAGGTCCTCGGCGGTGGCGTCGATGCGCAGCACCTTGGTTCCGGCGGCGCGCAACAACGCGATCTCGGCATCGAGCTTCTCGCTCATGCGGTTTCGCAGCTGACGCTCGAGGAAGTGCCCGGCGCTGGTGACGGGCAGGCGGTCGGTGGAGGCCATCGGGGTGATCACCACGACCTCGTCGAGCTCGGCCGGGATGAGCAGGTCGGCCGAGGCGGTGGAGGCCGCGCCGCCGTCGATGAAGTGGCGGCCCGCGATCTCGACGGCCGGGACCCAACCCGGGACCGCCCACGAAGCCCGCAGGGCCACACCCAGATTCGCGTCCGGTGCGGAGGGTGCGCCGAAGGGCACCCGCTCGCCGGTGGCATTGTCCATGGCCACCAGCCACGTCGCGGGATGCCGGACCCGCTCGCGGCCGGGGTTCAGGCGCTCGGCGAGACGCTGGAGCCAGGCCGTGTCGCCGCCCCCTTGCGGCAGCAACCCGCTGCCCGCAGTGAGCAGGGCGTGACCATTTCCCGGGCGGGACAACAGTTCCCGGGCCGCACGGGCGGGCGCGCCCAGGCGCGGACGGGGCAGCGGCGGAAATCGGCCGGGCTCCGAACGCATGTGGGCGGTGAGGATCGGGTTCGCGGAGGTGCCGCGCTGCATGGCGACCAGTTCGTCCACGCCGATGCCGCTGCCCAGCATGGTCAGCGCCTCCGCCCCGGCCGAGGTGCCGATCATGACGTCGGCGGTGCGCGGATCCCAGTCCAGTACCTCGTGCACGGCCGCCAGGGCGGCGACGATCCAGGCCATGCCGACGGTGCCACCGCACCCGATGGCTAGGCCACGTCGCTGTGACCCGTTCCTGTTACTCATGGTTTCGAACACTAGCAGTATTCACATACCGCCGGTATCCCAAATCCTGGAGTACATAGAATCGTGGCCATGGCACGACTGACCAGGACCGAGAGCCAGGCCCGCACCCGCTCCGACCTGCTCGCGACCGCGCGCGAGATGTTCCTGACAGACGGGTACGCCAAGACCAGTCTGGAGCGGGTCGCCGAGGAGGCGGGGTACTCCAAGGGCGCGGTCTACTCCAACTTCAAGACCAAATCGGCGCTCTGCCTCGAGGTGCTCGGGCTCATTCACGAGACCAAGTTCGCCGAGCTGAGCGACCTGCTCGACGGGGACGACGCCCTCGACGTCCGGATGGAACGCTTCCAGGGCTGGGCCGAACGCACCCTCGGCGATGTCGGCTGGACGCTGCTGGAATTCGAGTTCGCCATCGTGGCCCGCGACGACGCGGACCTACAGGCCGCGCTGGTGTCCAGCCTGTCCATGATGCGGGGGGCCGCGGCCGCTCAGCTGCAAGCGCTGGCCGACTCCATGGGACTGGTGCTGCCCATGTCGGCCGAAGACTCGGCCACCACGATCCTGAGTCTCAGCCTGGGCCTTGGCATTCAGCGCGCCGTGGACCCCGGCATCTCCGCCGGGCTGATCACCGATGCGGTGCGGGCCATGCTGGCGGCAGCGCGGCCGGTCAGCGGAAGTGCAGCGTCCATTCGCCGCGATAGTTCAGGCGGGTCACGCTGACCGGGGGAACGTCTATGCGCCAGAACGACTTCGCGGGCGCGTCGAGAGCGACCAGCAGGGCGGAGCGGATGACGGCCGGGTGGGTGATGGCAATGGTGGGCTCGCCGTCGAGGGCGATATCGGCGAGCCACTCACCGGTGCGCTCGATGACATCCACGACCGCCTCGCCGCCGTGGCCGCGGTAGCCGGGGTCGGTGAGCCAGAGGTAGAGGTCTTCCTTGGGGACCGACAGGAGTTCGCCGCCGCGCCAGGCTCCGGCGTCCAGGTCGCGTAGTCGATCGTCCTCGTCGCCCATCAGGCCCATGAGGGCGGCGGTTTCGACGGTGCGGCGCTCGGGGGCGGTGATCACCCGTGCGGCGTTCAACCGGCCGCAGGCGGAGACGGCGCGGCGACCCGCTTCCGTCAGCGGTTCGTCGACCGGGAATCGTGCTCTGCGCATCGCCTCGGTCATGCCGTGACTGACCAAGTCGAGCCGGAGCACATTCTGCACGGTCCGAAGCCTACGCGCGGTGCCGTGTGCCGCATCCCCGATTGCCCGCCCTTCGCTCTCGTCCCGTGGAGTACCCCGCATCGGTCCCCTACCTCGCCCGGAACCCGGACGCCACGAATGACCGAGTTGCCCGGGCGAATCCCGGAAATCGGGCATGTCGGGGAAGTCCGACCGGTCTGTAGTCCCTAATGGAAGCCATTACGCCGATCTTCGGGTTGAGCCGGGACCCGAATCCGCCCCCGCGCGGACCGGGTGCCCGAGTCTGTCGGTGGGCGGGTGCAGACTGAGGCCATGGATCGGTTCTCGCCTGCGACCAGAGCGTGGTTCGACGGTGCGTTTCCCGCGCCGACGGCCGCGCAACTGGGGGCGTGGGAATCGATCGCGGCGGGGCAGCACACGCTGGTGATCGCGCCCACGGGGTCGGGTAAGACGCTCTCCGCATTTCTTTGGGCCATCGATCGGCTGGCCACCCGGGAGCCGGGGACTGTGCCGAACAAGACAGAGGCAGGCCCGCGCAAGACCTCGGTGCTCTATATCTCGCCGCTCAAGGCGCTGGCGGTGGACGTCGAGCGGAATCTGCGGGCGCCGCTGGTGGGGATCACGCAGACGGCCAAGCGGCTGGGGGTGGACGCGCCCGAGATTCGGGTGGGGGTGCGGTCCGGGGATACCAGCGCGGCGGATCGGCGGAGCATGCAGCGCACGCCGCCGGACATTCTGATCACCACGCCGGAGTCGCTGTTCCTGATGCTGACCTCGGCGGCGCGGGAGACGCTGAGCGGGGTGCACACCGTCATCGTGGACGAGGTGCACGCCATCGCGGGGTCCAAACGCGGTGCGCACCTGGCGCTTTCGCTGGCCCGCTTGGATCTGCTCCGCTCCGCCTCCCCGCACTTCGAGCGGCCCGCCCAGCGGATCGGGCTGTCGGCGACGGTGCGGCCGGCGCCGGAGGTGGGGCGATTCCTGGTCGGGAGCGCGCCGATCAGCATCGTGTCGCCGCCCGCGCCCAAGACCTTCGATCTGTCGGTGCGGGTGCCGGTGGCGGACATGACCGAACCCGATGCGGGCGCGGAGGATTCGGATCAGCCGGGGTCGATCTGGCCGCACGTGGACGAGGCGATCGTGGATCTGGTGCTCGAGCACCGGTCGTCGATCGTGTTCGCGAATTCGCGGCGGCTCTCGGAGCGGCTCACCGCGCGATTGAACGAGGCGTACGCGGCGCGCATCGGGGAGGCGGTGGACACCGAGCACGCGCCGCCCGCACAGCTGGGGGCGGCCACCGAGGTGATCCACGGTGCCACAACGCTTCTGGCGCGCGCCCACCACGGCTCGGTGAGCAAGGAACAGCGGGCGCTCATCGAGGACGATCTCAAGAGCGGGCGGCTGCGCTGCGTCGTCGCCACCAGCAGCCTCGAACTCGGCATCGATATGGGCGCGGTGGAATTGGTGGTGCAGGTGGAGGCCCCGCCGTCGGTCGCCTCCGGACTGCAACGGGTGGGCCGCGCCGGACACCAGGTCGGCGAGATCTCGCGCGGCGTCATCTTCCCCAAGCACCGCACCGATGTCATCCACTGCGCGGTGGCGTCCCAGCGCATGACGGCCGGGCAGATCGAGGAACTCCAGGTGCCCGCGCATCCGCTCGACATCCTCGCCCAGCAGACCGTGGCGGCCTGCGCGCTGGAGCCGATCGACGCCGACGCCTGGTTCGACACCGTACGCGGCACGGGAAGCTATGCGGCACTCCCCCGTTCGGCCTACGAGTCCGTACTTGACCTGCTCGCGGGCCGCTATCCCTCCGACGAATTCGCCGAACTGCGGCCGCGCATCGTCTGGGATCGCGACGCGGGCACCCTCACCGGGCGGCCCGGTGCGCAACGCCTGGCGGTGACCTCCGGTGGCGCGATTCCCGATCGTGGACTCTTCCCGGTCTTCATGGTCGGCGAAAAGGCTTCCCGGGTAGGTGAACTCGACGAGGAGATGGTCTACGAGTCGCGGGTGGGCGATGCCTTCGCCCTGGGCGCGACCAGCTGGCGGATCGAGGGGATCACCTTCGACCGGGTGCTGGTGACGCCGGCGTTCGGGCTCCCGGGCCGACTCCCCTTCTGGCACGGCGACTCCCTCGGCCGCCCCGCCGAATTGGGTGCGGCGCTTGGCGAATTCGTGCGGCACGCCGGTCAAGAGCTCGAGAAGAAGAAGCGGTCGCCGGGATCCGAGGTCGAAACCGTCTCGCTGCAAGGCGGATTGGACGAGAACGCGACCGCGAATCTGGTGGCGCTGCTCGCCGAGCAGCGGGAGGCGACCGGGCAGTTGCCGACGGACAAGACGCTGCTGGTCGAGCGGTTCCGGGATGAGCTGGGTGACTGGCGGGTGGTTCTGCATTCGCCCTACGGGTTGCCGGTGCATGCGCCGTGGGCGTTGGCGGTGGGGGCTCGGCTGCGCGAGCGGTTCGGGGTGGACGCCGCGCCCACGCCGTCGGATGACGGGATCGTGGTGCGGTTGCCCGACACCACCGATGATCCACCGGGGGCGGAGTTGTTCGTGTTCGAGACCGACGAGATCGATGATCTGGTGACCGAACAGGTCGGGGGGTCGGCGCTTTTCGCCTCGCGGTTCCGGGAGTGCGCGGCGCGGGCGCTGCTGCTGCCGCGGCGGGATCCGGGAAAGCGGGCGCCGCTGTGGCAGCAGCGGCAGCGGGCGGCGCAGCTGCTGGACGTGGCGCGCAAGTTCCCGGAGTTCCCGATTCTGCTGGAGACCGTGCGCGAATGTCTCCAGGACGTGTACGACCTGCCGTCGCTGCGGGAGCTGCTGGGCCGGGTGGCGCGGCGGCAGGTGCGGCTGGTCGAAGTGGAGACCGCCGCGCCGTCGCCGTTCGCGAATTCGCTGCTGTTCGACTACATCGGGCAGTTCATGTACGAGGGCGATTCGCCGCTGGCCGAGCGGCGGGCGGCGGCGCTGTCGCTGGACTCCAGCCTGCTGGCTGAGTTGCTCGGACGGGTGGAACTGCGCGAGCTGCTGGATCCGGCGGTGCTGGAGCAGACCGAGCGGGAATTGCAGCGGGTCACACCCGAGCGGCAGGCGCGGGATATGGAGGGGCTGGCCGATCTACTGCGACTGCTCGGGCCTGTCACCGCAGAAGAGGCCGGTGAGCGGTGTGTGGCCGATCCGCGGGAGTGGTTCGCGGAGCTGGTGAAAGCGCATCGGGCGCTGGAGGTTTCCTTCGCCGGTTCGCGGTGGTGGGTGGCCATCGAGGATGCCTCGCGGCTGCGCGACGCGCTCGGGGTGCCGCTGCCCATCGGGGTTCCGGCCGCGTTCATCGAACCCGTCGCCGATCCGCTGGGGGATCTGATCGGCCGGTACGCGCGCACCCACGGACCCTTCACACTGACCGGGGTCGCGCATCGGTTCGGGCTGGGACCGGCCGTGGCGGCCACGGCACTGCATCGGCTCGCCATCGAGAAACGCGTCGTGGAAGGCGAATTCACGCCCGGCTCGGCCGGAACCGAATGGTGCGACAGCGAGGTGCTGCGCCGCCTGCGCCGCCGCTCGCTGGCCGCCGCCCGCAAGGAAGTCGAGCCCGTGGCGACCGCCGCCCTGGGCCGTTTCCTCCCGTCCTGGCAGCACGTCGGCACCGGCGAGCTGCGCGGCGTGGACGGTGTCGCGGCGGTGGTGGAACAGCTTGCGGGCGTGCCGATTCCGGCCTCCGCTTGGGAGTCCCTGATCCTGCCGCTGCGGGTACGCGACTACTCCCCCGCCATGCTGGACGAACTCATGGCCACCGGCGAGGTCATCTGGTCCGGGCACGGATCCATCACCGCCAAGGACGGCTGGATCGCCCTGCACCCGGCCGAACAGGCGGGCCTGACCCTGCCGCCGCCCGACGACATCGACCTCACCGAACGCCACATCGGACTGCTGACGGCCCTGGGTGCCACCGTCATCGGCGGCACCGTCGACAAGGGTGAGAGCAGTGCGGGCGGGGACCCGCTCGCCACGACGCTGCCGAAGGGCGAATACCAGGTGGTGGCGGGCAGCACCGGGGGCGCGTACTTCTTCCGGCAGCTGACGGACAGCGTCGGCTCGGGAGACGGTGCCGACCCTGGGGATGAGACCGCGGTGGCGGCGGCGCTGTGGGATCTGGTGTGGGCCGGGCATGTCGGCGGCGACACCTTCGCGCCGGTGCGCGCTCTATTGGCCGGGACGACCCGCAGCACCACCGCGCATCACACGCCTCGGCGGGCGCCGCGGGGGCGAATGTATCTGCCGCGCACCGGAATGCCCGCGCGCACGAGCTCGCCGCAGGTGGCGGGTCGCTGGTCGCTGCTGCCGGAGCGGATCGCCGACAATACGATTCGCGCCCATGCCACCGCCGATGTGCTGTTGGAGCGGTACGGCGTGCTGACGCGGGGGTCGGTGCAGAGTGAGGGTGTGCCCGGGGGCTTCGCCCTCATGTATCGGGTGCTCACCGAGTTCGAGGATCGTGGGCGTTGCCGTCGCGGATATTTCGTGGATTCGCTCGGTGGCGCGCAGTTCTCGACCACGGACGTGGTGGATCGGCTGCGCTCGTTCGACACCGATCGGTCCCGCACCGCCGACTCGTTCGGGACCGAGCCGGTCGGCAATGCGGCGGCGCTGGCAGCGTGCGATCCGGCGAATCCCTATGGCGCGGCACTCCCCTGGCCCAAGGCCGCCGCCGAGGGTGCGGGCCACCGGCCGGGGCGCAAGGCGGGTGCCCTGGTCGTCCTGGTCGAGGGAGAGCTGGCGCTGTACCTCGAACGTGGCGGCAAGACCCTTCTCACCTTCACCGAGGATCCGGCCGTGCGGACCGCGGCGGCCACCGCCCTGGCGCAGCTGGTGCACGATCGCCGGGTGGACTCCCTCGTCATCGACCGGGTGAACGGAGAATCCGTGCACGGCAACACCTTCGCGAGCTTCCTCACCGAGGCGGGCTTCGCCGCCACACCGAAGGGCTTCCGCCTCCGAGGCCGCCCATGAGGGCCCATGCCCGAGGGTGACACCGTCTACCTCACGGCAGCCCGTCTCCGAAAAGCTCTGGCGGGCAAGACCCTCACGCGCTCCGACTTCCGCGTCCCGAAGTACGCCACGATCGATCTGAAGGGGCAGGAGGTCGAAAGCGTAGGCGCCTACGGCAAACACCTCTTCATCCGCACCCCGGACCTCAGCATCCACACCCACCTGAAAATGGAAGGCGAGTGGCGCGTCTACATCCCCGGCCAGCGCTGGAGCAGACCGGCTTTCACCGCCCGCCTGATCCTCGCCAATGCGACCGCCGAGGCCGTCGGCTTCTCGCTCGGTCTGGTCGAAGTCCTGCGCCGCCGCGACGAGCACACCGCCGTCGACCATCTCGGCCCGGACCTGCTCGGCCCGAATTGGGATGCGGCCGAGGCGGTCCGCCGCCTGTCCCGCGAGCCCGACCGGCCGATCGGCCTGGCCCTGTTGGATCAAACGAATCTCGCGGGCATCGGCAATATCTACCGCAGCGAAGTCTGCTTCCTGCGCCGAATCCACCCCGCCACCCCGGTCGGCGATATCGACGATCTTCCGGCCCTGGTCGACGAGGCACACCGGGTCCTCACCAAGGCGGCCCACGAACATCCTTGGCGCGCACTGGCTTACGGCCGCCAACGCCGCCCCTGCCGCCGCTGTGGCACAAGCCTCGTCGTTCACCTGCTCGGTGACGATGGGGACGGGACTCGCGCCGATCGCGGTATCTACTTCTGCCCGCGCTGCCAGTTGGGTCCAAACGAATCGATTCCCGGCCGTCTCGGGAGTGGTTGAGACGACCGGGAATCGATCGGACCGGCGGTGGGCCTACCGGGGGAAGCAATCGGCCCACACCGCAGTCTCCTATCCGGCTGTGACCGGGCCGCTACTCAGGGGAGCATGCGGCGGCCCCTTCAACCCGCCGGGATCGGCAGCCTCGGGAGTTGCGGTGTGCATGAACGGAACCATCAGCGTCCCGAGCAAAAGCAGCACCGTGGCCAGCTTTCTCATTCCGAATTCCTCATCATCGAACCAACCGATCGAGCAGCAACGCTAGTGTCG